>SLAD01000153.1 GCA_007126995.1 Kiritimatiellia bacterium
ATTCCCGACTATCAGATGGCCGCCATGGCGATGGCCATCTACTTCAAAGGGATGACGCTCGATGAAACGGCCACATTAACCGACTTGATGATGAATTCGGGCGATGTGGTCGACACCTCCTCCATCGATCTACCCAAGGTCGATAAACATTCCACCGGCGGCGTGGGCGACAAGGTTTCGCTCTTGCTCGCTCCCTTGGTGGCCTGCTGCGATGCGGCGGTACCGATGATTTCGGGGCGCGGCCTCGGCATCACGGGCGGCACCCTGGACAAAATGGAGTCAATCCCGGGCTATCGGGTCGGCCTGAGCGTGGACGAGTTTCTCAGTGTGTTGAAGGCGTGTGGCTGCTCCATGATCGGCCAGACTGGCGAGCTCGCCCCCGCAGACAAGAAGCTGTATGCCTTGCGCGACGTGACCGGCACGGTGCCCTCCATTCCGCTCATTACCGGCAGCATCATGTCCAAAAAACTGGCGGAAGGAATTGATGGCTTGGTGATGGACGTGAAGTGGGGCAAGGGCGCGTTCATGAAGACCTACGAAGACGCGCAGGAGCTGGCCCGCACGATTGTGGAAGTTGGCACGCGCATGAACAAGGGCATGGCCGCCTTGATCACGGACATGAATCAGCCACTCGGCTGGTCCGCCGGCAATAGCGTGGAAGTGATCGAGTCGATGGATGCACTGCAAGGCAAAGGCGCACCGGACCTGATGGAGGTCACGTTAGCGCTGTGCGCCCACATGCTGGTGCTCGTGAATGTTGAACAGGACATCGAAACGGCGCGCGCCAAGCTGCAAAAGCAGATCGATTCCGGGGCCGCGTTCGAGAAGTTCAAGCAGATGGTGGAATTGCACGGCGGCGATCCGAAAGCGCTGGATGATTACAGCCTGTTGCCGAAAGCCAGCGAATCCGAAGTGTATGAGGCGCCGCAGGACGGCTACATCGCGCAAGTCAGCGCCGAACAGGTTGGCCGGGCCGTCGTGCTGATGGGAGGCGGTCGTTCGAAGACCGATGACGCGGTGGATCATGGTGTCGGCATTACCGACATCGCGAAGGTCGGGCAACAGGTGTCGAAAGGCGATCCGTTGTTGACGATTCATGCCAACAGCAAAGATAAGCTTGCTGGCGCGAAGCAACTGCTCGACAAAGCGTTTGCGTTCAGCGATGCGCCGGTCACCGCGGAAGATTTGATCAAGGAAGTGATCCTGCCGGAGAAAAAATCATGAATTACGAATTAATGGACGAAGCGGTTGCATTTGTGAAGGGGCGCTGGCCCGAGGCGAAACCGCGCTGCGGCTTGATTCTGGGCAGCGGCTGGAGCGAGGTGGTCGATGCCTTCGATGTCAAAGATTCCGTCGGCTACGAGGACATACCGGGACTGGGTAAGGCGGGGGTTGTCGGTCATGCCGGTCAGTTGTCCTGGGCCGAAAGCGCCGGGCTCGAAACCTTCATTTTTCAGGGGCGCCGACATTACTATGAGGGCGTTGGCTGGACGCCTATCGCGATCCCGATCTATCTGCTCAAGCAACTCGGCGTTGAGCGGTTGATTCTCACCAACGCGGCCGGCGGCGTGAAGGACGGCATGAAGAACGGCGACCTGATGATTATCGCCGATCACATCAATAACTTCGGCGTCAACCCGTTGCTGGGCGCGCACAATCCCGTCTGGGGGCCGCGCTTTCCCGATCAATCGCACGTGTACGATCCCGAACTGATCGCCGCGTGGCAGCGGGCGGGCAAGAAGGCCGGTGTGTCCCTGGAGTCGGGCATCTATCTGGCGTCGACCGGTCCGACCTATGAGACTCCCGCCGAGGTGCAATCCTACAAGCGCTGGGGCGCGGATGCGGTCGGCATGTCAACTGTCCCTGAAGCCGTTCTTGCAAACGCGGCGGGGATCAAAGTCGGCGGCCTGTCATGCATCACCAATCTCGCCGCCGGCATTAGTCAGGCGGAGCTGTCGCACGAAGAGGTCACGGACACGACCAAAGAGACGATGCCGCGCATGAAGAAGGTATTACAAGCCATGTGGGAGGAACTCGCGAATGCCTAAAAAGACACCGGACGAATTACTAGCGCTCGCGGCCGAGACCGCGCGCAACGCGTATGCCCCCTACTCCAAGTTTCATGTGGGCTCCGCCTTGGAAACAGAGGACGGCACCGTGTTCAGTGGCTGCAACGTGGAGAATGCGTCGTACGGGCTAACTATTTGTGGTGAACGGAACGCAATCTTTCAAATGATCGCGTCCGGACAAAAGAAGATCGCGCAAATCGCTGTCGTCGCCGGCGGGGATACGCCGCCCTATCCCTGTGGCGCTTGCCGACAAGTGATCAATGAGTTTGCCGATCCGGATTGTCCGGTCTATGTCGCGCCGACCAATCACATTGATCGGTATGAAACGATGACGCTGAGCGAGTTGTTGCCGAAGTCGTTTAAGCTTTGATGGATATGCTGCGTAGTCGCTCGACGACGTGCAGGTCGGCGCGTGAGAAGGCGAAGTCGGCCAGATCTTCGATGTTGCACCAGCGGTAGTCCGCGCAGTGGATCGGGCGCGGACGTCCCTTTCGAATCCGCGCCATGTACACATGCAGCGCGATGGTGAAATGGCTGTAGGCGTGTTTGACGATCATCAGTCGGTCACCGACCTCAATCGTTATTCCTAACTCCTCCTTCAGTTCACGAGCCACGCATTCCGCCATCGTCTCGTCCGGTTCCTGCGTGCCGCCGGGAAACTCCCACAAGCCGCCCAACATGGCGTTATCCAGTCGCTGAGCAATCAGCACCTGCCCTTTGCGATTAACCACAACTGCCGCCCCGACTTCCTTGTGCGGGACCGCTCGCCTGGGGCGAGGACGTGGATAGAGCGTTGCTTCACCCTTACCGTAAGCGGCACAGACCCTTTGCATGGGGCACACCGCGCACTTGGGCTGGCGCGGCGTACAAATCAGCGCCCCCAACTCCATCATCGCCTCGTTGTAAGCGCCCGCCTCTCCCTCAATCAGTAAATCCTGTGCAAGCGTCTGCAGTTCGCGCTTTGCCGTTCCTTTCGAGGTATCGCCCTCGTATGCGGTTAAACGGCTCAACACGCGAATGACGTTGCCGTCCAGCACGGCGTGATCCTGATTGAACGCTAGACTGGCAATGGCCGCTGCCATGTAAGGCCCGATACCCGGCAGCGCCTGGATCGACTCGTAATCGCGCGGGAAACGACCGTTGTAACGGGTGACAATATGCCGAGCCGCCTTGTGCAGGTTGCGGGCGCGCGCGTAGTACCCCAACCCTTCCCACTGCTTCAGGACATCATCCAGGGGCGCGTCGGCCAAGGCGCGAACACTGGGCAAACGTTTCATGAACCGCCGATAATAGGCAATCACCTGATCAACCCGGGTCTGGACCAGCATCGATTCCGCGATCCAGACCCGGTAGGGCGTGCGTCGGCGTCGCCACGGCAGATCACGGCGATGTTTCGCAAACCAGGGGAGCAGTCGTGATCGTACAGCGCGTTTTAGTTGGCGACGCGAGACAACCGACGGCGGTGAACCGGGACCGCTCATTCCAACGTGAAATCGTCGTCCGGCAATAGCTCGACCGGTTCGAGCGCGGGCGTGGGTCGCTGGGGCGGCTCCAGGTCTTCGGGCGGAATGTCTTCCGGACCGTGAACCATCTTCAGCATGGTATCCACATCCCAACTATAGCCGGTCTTGAAAATGTTGTAGTCGTAATCGATGACCGTGTGTGAGTAGGTGACTTCGAACCGGTTGGCGCCTTTGCGGCGACTATCCCAGCGCGGAAACATGACGTCCCCCTCAACCCCATCACGCAATTCGGCCAACCAATCGAGTACTGTGCCCTCGTATCCTTCCGGGGCCTCCGCCTGCTGGACCAGCTCGAGCGCGGCATCGACGCTATTCCATTCCGACATTGTCCGCACAACATCCCGTTCCGGCTCGCGCCCGGCGTCTTCATCGTAATAGAGGTCCTCGTCGAAATAGGTTGTCGGGCCGCAACCCAGCAGCATAGACAGTGCCATTGCGGCACTCACTAGTCCGCATGCACATCGATGTGATCTGCTCTTCATACTGCGCCTATTTCAGCCCGACTTCAGTGCCTCGGCGATCGAATCACACAGGTAAGCCATATTGCGCGAGGTAATCCCCGCAACGTTAATCCTGCCACCCTTTACAATATAGATGCCCTTCTGCTCGCGCAAGTAGCTCACCTGACCATCCGACAAGCCACTAAAGGAGAACATACCCTTCTGTTGTTCGATAAAGGAGAAGTCGCGGTCGACGCCGCGCGCATGCAGTTCACTGACCAGCGTCTGGCGAACGGACTGAATGCGGTCCCGGATGGCCGTCACCTCCCCTTCCCACTGTGCCCGCAGTTCCTGATCGCTCAAGATCGTCGACACAACCAACCCGCCATGTGCGGGTGGATTCGAATAGATCACGCGGATCGTCTTCTCAACATGACTAAACGCTGCGGCAGCAGACTCAGCCGTGCTTGCAACCAGGGTCAATGCGCCGGTGCGCTCACGGTAGAGACCGAAATTCTTACTGAACGAGCTGGCGATCAAACACTCCGGCACCGCATCGAGCAAAGTCAACAAACCGAGGCGGTCCCGCTCAAGGTCTTCGCCCAAGCCCTGATAGGCAAAGTCCAGAAAAGGCGTCCAGCCTTGCCCGCTCGCGATCGCGCCGATTTCCTGCCACTGCGACTCCGTCAAGTCCACACCGGTGGGATTATGGCAACAGACGTGCAGCAACACGATATCCCCGGCCGGCACGGCGCGCAGCGCCTCCAACATACCCTCATAATCCAGTCCTTTGGTGGCGGCATCGTAGTAAGGATACGTCGCCATCTTGAATCCGGCGGCGGAAAAGATGCCGGGATGGTTGGCCCACGTGGGGGTGCTGACCCAAACGGTCGCATCGGGCCGGATTTGCTTCAGAAATTCGGCGCCCACGCGCAAGCCACCGGTGCCGCCCGGTGTGTGCGCCGTGCGGGCGCGCTGCTCACGCACAATCGCGTGCTCCGCGCCAAACAGCAACGCCTGAACATGTGCTTTGTATTCCGGCGCGCCACCGATCGACATATAGGACTTGCTCGTCTCGGTCGCCAGCAGGCGCTCTTCCGCCGCCTTCACCGATTGCAGCACCGGCGTCACACCGGTATCATCCTGATAAACGCCCACCCCGAGATTGATCTTGTTTTCGCGGGTGTCCTGCTTGAAGGCTTCCGTCAGTCCCAGAATGGCATCCGGGGGTGCGGGCTGAAGTTCATTCAGTATCATGATTTGTCCACCTTTGTTCTGGCATCAGATGCCGTGTTTAGTGAGTAACTTCTGTAAACCGTCGCGGTGTACCTTGATGATTGCCATTTCGCGTTTGGCATTGTCCGTTGAGTCGGACGCATGCGCAGCATTCACCATCACATCTTGTCCGTATTCACGCCGCACCGATCCCGGTGCGGCTTTGCTGGGATCGGTCGGACCGAGAATATTACGAATCTTCTTCACGGCATCCGGCCCAGTATAGACCAGGGCGAGAATGCGTGCTTCCCCCGGTTTATCGAAATCGGATTCCGGGCAATCGGGCAGCCAGGTGCCCGTCATAAACTGGACAAGTTCATTGAATTGCTGCTCGCCCAAGTGCGGTCCGACCAATTCACCCAGTTGCTTTTCCGTCTCATCGTCGAGCGCAACGCCCAATTCCTTCTCGATCGCCATGCGCGATTGGGAGCCCGAGCGAGGCTTCAATTTCTCCCGCAACACATCACGGACGGGTCCATAGAACTCCAGCGCCTCAGCGATACTCATGCGATCGACTTTGGCGGCCAAAATCCGCAACCCGGAACCGGAAAAGATATCGATGATTGTGCCAGGACGGGCACTGGGGACACGGAAGTTGTCCGGCTTCAGCATGACCAGTGTCCGCTCACTACCCTCTTCCTGCACGTCCGCCACATCCTGGACAATGCCCCCGTCTTCTTCGCTACCGTTTACCCACAAGCGCAGCGCTTCGGCCGTCTTTTCCGGCGTCGGCGCTGAAATCGCCGCAGGCTCGATAAACGTAACTTCGCCGGCCTCATTGAGCATGAGGTCACCATAGGTGTCGCGAACCGTCTCGGCTGACTGCATGTGCGTACTGAAATGGCCAATGGCGCGATTCACTTTGGCGATCGCGTCTTCGCCCTTAAAGATCAAGAGCATCACCCGACGACGTTTACCCGTTTCGGGATCGGGCATGAAGGTGTCCTCTACATATTTCGAGAGCAGTTCGCCCTCATCAATGCCGGTGCCCTTCGTGTCGCCGTGTCGTCGCAACAGCTCGGCATACGATTTTGCCAACTCGGCGCTGGGTGCGATCATGCGCGTACCCACCAGCTCACAGCCCGTTCGCATGATTAGGCGACCGATAATTCCTCCCGTGCGGGATTTCATCAGCGCGTACGGTGTGATTAATGCAAATCCTAATTGTTCGGCCATATTCGTTGTCTCCGTGTGATTAGGTTGCAGAGGGTACGGATTGGTATCCGCCGGATCAAGTATGATTTAGCATTTCGCATCATTGAAGGCGCATCCGCGAGTTGTTGCACTACGGCTAGAAACCCAGTAAGTCGGGCATTCCTGCCCGACTGGGTCAGGCAAGAATGCCTGACCTACGGGAGAACCGATTGTAGACTGCAACAACTCGCAGATGCGCCCTATCATTGACGAACCGCGCCCATCCGACTAGCCTGCGCACCATGTCTCAACCAACCCCATATCCCTCCAGCTACCCCGCCCAAGCCGACCGCCTTATCCAGACGCTGGAAGCGGTCGACCGAGCCGTTGCCCAAGGTCAACCGGCGGATCGCTGGCTCAGCCGGTTATTCCGGTCCCAGCGAGGGCTGGGCTCCCAGACGCGCCGCCTCACGTCGGATGCGGTCTTTTCCTTCTTCCGTTGGCGCGGCTGGGTATTTGACCCGGCGGCGCCGGATTATCCGACCGCACTGATCCAGGCCCACGCATTGGATCACGCGGCGCCGCATCCGCTCATCGCATGGATGGCAAGCGAGCGGTCTGTGGCGATGTCCGCTGAACTGGCCGGGTTGCCCTTAAGCGAAAAGGGCCACGCGCTGGACCGGGATCCGGCCGACTTGGTGCCGGCATGGTGCCACGAGCGCCTGATCCGTCCCGCCGCCGAAAATCCCGATTTTTCCGCCCAGTGCTTGGCGGCGCTACAGGAACGGCCGCCGACCTGGTTACGGGTTGAGCAGCGCGCCGGCGCCGACGCGCTGGCCCCGCTGGAAGCGCATGGCTACACGCTGCGCCGTCATCACAGCCGTCCCCGTGCCGTTTCGTCGTCCGACGCCATTAGCCGCGCCCACCTGGAAGCCAAGCCGCGCCTTCCGCTGCAGATACAGGATCTGGCCTCGCAGTGCGTGGGCTGGATTGCGGCTCCGCGTTCCGGCCAAGTCTGGTGGGACTGCTGCGCAGGCAGCGGCGGGAAGAGTCTGCACTTGATCGATCTCATGCGATATCGCGGCCGGGTCTTCGCCTCGGAACGTGACAAACAAACTGCGCGCGCCTTGCAGGCCCGTGTCCAACAGCATCCAGAGGCCGCCAAACAGATTTCGTCCCGGTGCGTGGATGCACTGGGAGTGTCCTGGCCGAAGCCGTTCGATGGCGTACTGGTGGACGCGCCGTGCAGCGGGATGGGCACTTGGTCGCGTAATCCCGATGCCCGGTGGCGGATGTCCGCGCGACGCGTCGATGCCTTGGCGCGTCGCCAAGTCGCGTTGCTCGATCATGCGGCCAAATGGATTCGTCCCGGCGGCGTGCTGGTCTACGCTGTGTGCACGCTGACGGAAACGGAAACACACGCGGTGTGCGAGCAGTTCGAGACCGAGCACGGCTCGTTTGCGCGTGAGACCTTCAAACATCCATTGACGGGTGCCGCTTGTGACGGGCATGTCCTGATTGAGCCGTGGACCGGTCCGTCTGGCGCAATGTTTATCGCCAAGTGGCGCTACGCGGGATCGTGATACTGGTAGAGGCGGCCATCGTGATTTCGCACCGTGACCACATCGTCCTCGCGCCCCTCGATATAATTCGGCGTCAGCGGCACCTTGCCGCCGCCGCCCGGCGCGTCGAGCATATACATGGGCACGGCGTAACCGGTGGTGTATCCGTGTAGGCTACGAATGAGGTCTTTGCCGGATGAAATCGGGGTGCGGAAATGGGCGGAACCCGCAACGGCATCACATTGATGCAGATAATAGGGTTTAACGCGCATCTTCAGCAGTCCCAGCATCAGCGACTTCATCGTTTCGGCATCGTCGTTCACCCCTTTTAGCAACACCGTTTGGCTGCCCATCGGGATGCCGGCGTCGGCCAAACGATTACAGGCGGTGGCGACTTCCGCGGTCAATTCGCGCGGATGCGTGAAATGGATGCTGAAGAAGAGCGGATGATAGCGGCGCAACATCTTCACCAAATCAGGCGTGATGCGCTGCGGCATGACCGCCGGGATCTTGGTGCCAATCCGCAGAAATTCGACATGCGGGATTGCATGTAATCGCTGCAACAGCCAGTCCAGCCGATCATCCGACAGGATCAGGGGATCGCCCCCCGACAACAACACATCACGAACTTCCGTATGCGACGCAATGTATTCGAGCGCCCGCTCCCACATCCGCTTGTCGGGCAGGAACTCGCCGCTACCCACCATGCGCGATCGCGTGCAATAGCGGCAATAGGTGGCACAAAAGTCCGTCACCAGAAAAAGAACCTTGTCGGGATAGGTATGAACCAAGCCCGGCACCGGGCTATGCGGATCCTCGCCCAACGGATCAGCCATCTCACCAGGCGATCGCACAAATTCCGCCGTCGCCGGGATCATCGTCTTGCGAATGGGATCGTCCGACTGATCGGGATCAATCAGGGCGGCATAATATGGCGTAAAGCCGACCGGCAAGGCACCCCGCCGACGCCGCACCGCTTCGCGTTCATCATCGGTCAGCGGAATCAGGCGTTCCAAGCCTTCCAGATCACGAATGCGATGGCGCAATTGCCAGCGCCAATCCCGCCATTCCCGCGCGGAGACACCCTCAAAGAATTGTTTTCTGAATGCTTGAATTCGATCCTGCTTCAACGTTCCGCCTCACCAAGACTTCGCGACATCGCTTTCCATTTACTGACGTTAGAGGCTGCGGCGCAAAGATGACATCAAAAAGTCTGCGTAAGCCTCATGCGGAAAAGCGCTTCAAGGCCAAGTCACAGATATGTCGGCCAATGCTGAGACACGCGGTTGCCGCCGGTGAAGGCGCATTCAGGACATGGATTTGGCCGGGCGCTTCCATCACGTGAAAGTCATCCAGCAATTTCCCCTTTCGATCCACGGCCTGAGCGCGAATACCGGATCCATAGGGTTCCACATCTTCCGTCTGGATATCGGGCACCAATTGCTGTAGCGCCGCCACGAACGACTTGAGCGAGCGGGCCCGCCACAACTCTTCCAATCCCACGGCACCATAGCGCAGGGCCATGCGCCAAAATCCGCCATAGCGGAGGACGCTGAAATCGCAGCTCGCCGGATCGCCCGGCTCGTACCACTGTCGCCGGAAGGTCAGCAAGGCGTTGGGGCCCGCCTCCACCCCGCCCGTGGCCATGCGGGTGAAGTGCACGCCCAAAAAGGGAAAGCGCGGATCCGGCACGGGATAGATTAAGTGACGCACAAGTCCCTCCGCGGCCGGCTTCAATCGGACATATTCGCCGCGAAACGGAATAATGCGCACACGCGGAGTCTGGCCGGCCAACCGCGCGACGTGGTCGGAGTAGAGCCCCGCGCAATTGATCCAATGCGTGGCGCGCACGTCACCGGCCGTTGTTTCCAGCCGTGATGCCTTTCCATCACTTTTGACCGCCGTTAACCTTGCGCCATACTGGATCTCGCCGCCCCGCGCTTCAATGAGTTCGGCTAGTTTCTGCGCCACGGCAACGAAATCCACAATGCCGGTGTCCGGCACCAAGAGACCTGCAACGCCCGCAACGTGTGGCTCCCGTTCGCGCATCTGCGCCAGCGTGAGCCGCTGAACATCCGCCAAACCATTGGCGCGACCTCGCTCCTCCAGCTTCTGCAAAGCGGGCTGTTGCGCCTCCGTGACGGCCACCACTAATTTACCGCAGCGCTCGTGGGGAATCGCGTGCTCGGCACAGAAGCGATACATCTGGTCGCGCCCTTGCACGCAATAGCGCGCCTTGAGAGAGCCCGGAGCATAATAGAGGCCGGAGTGAATGACTCCGCTGTTGTGGCCGGTCTGCTGGGTGGCGGGCGCGGCTTCTGCTTCCAGTACCCGCACACCCCGCGCACCGGCC
>SLAD01000353.1 GCA_007126995.1 Kiritimatiellia bacterium
ATGGTTCCGGTAAGTCCACGCTCCTGCAGCTTGTCAGTGGAATCCTGAATCCGACCTCGGGTTTGATTCAGACGCAGGGGCGTATCGCCGCCCTGCTGGAGCTGGGGACCGGGTTCAATCCGGAATTCACCGGGCGCGAGAACGTCTATCTGAACGGAGCTATCCTCGGTTTGAGTCCCGAGGAAATGGATGCGCGGTATGAAGACATCATTGAATTTGCCAACATCGGCCAGTTCGTGGATCAGCCCGTAAAGACCTATTCCAGCGGGATGATCGTGCGGTTGGCTTTTGCCGTGCAGGCCCAATCATCACCGGACATCATGATTATCGATGAGGCGCTGGCGGTGGGAGACGCTCGATTTCAGATCAAGTGTTTCGACCGCCTGAATCGGCTCAAGGATAACGGAACCAGCATTCTGCTGGTTACGCATTCCAGTGAACAGATTGTAACGCATTGTTCCCGCGCCATGCTGATCGACGGGGGCAAGGTGTTGGAGGAGGGGGAACCCAGAGATGTGGCCAATCGCTACATGGATCTGTTGTTCGGGAGGGAACCTGGTGGTGCGATTTCCTCCGGGCCATCCGCAGGTGATGGGGCGACGGAGGTCCCGCCGCCCGCCGAGCGCCCGCTAAGCCTGACGGACGACGTTTTTTCCTGCCGTGACGGCTACAATCCGCATGAGTACAGATGGGGCGATGGCTCGTCAACGATTCTCGATTTTCGCCTGGAGGCCGGTGACACCCCCTATCCCCGAGCAGTGTCCTGTGGGGAAGACGTGCGGCTGCAGGTGTCCATTCGATTCCATGCTGATACGATTCGGCCCATACTCGGCATAACCATCAAGACGCGCGAAGGCGTCACCGTGCATGGTGCAAATTCCGAGACCTTGGCAGTGGACACCCTCAAGGAAATGGGACGCGCCGGCTCGGTGATCGTTGTGGACTGCTCGTTCGTCTGTCGGCTGGCTGCAGGAGACTATTTCATCTCGCTGGGCGTCGCGACGCGGGAAGGGCAGGAAGTGATCCCGCACGATCGGCGATATGACGCCATCCATCTGCAGGTGCGCCCGGAAAGGCGGTTCTTTGGAATCGCTGATTTGGAACTGCGGATGGAGGCGGAGGAACGCGGCTAACCGGATGCTGCAGCCTATGACGTTGCCGCGTCGGTTCCTTTTCTTGCCTTGATGTGCCGTAGCCATCCGAGTATCGAGCGCACAGGGCTCGTGACCCGCCAGGATAGACTCATGTGCACATCTTCCAAACTGCGCCGATACGTTTCGGCCGCGAGGCGCCAGCGAACCAATTCGTTTTCGTAAAGAGGTTGTGGTGCGCCGCCACTGTACTTCAAGGGCGTTCCGACCGTGAGGCCGATGAACTCATCTTCCCATTCCTTCCAGTCATGCATCTCCTCGTCCTTAAACACGACGTTCGGACGGTAAGACTTCAGCAGGAGGCGCAACGCCGGCAACACCGTCAATGCCGCGGCCCCGGGGCCCAGATCGGGAATCGAGGTAAAGGAATACAATAGCGATCGAGACAAGACCCAGCCAAAAGGAATGGGATGTTCAATCACCCACTCCCGGTCGATGAACGAAAGCTGCTCGTCTTCCCGTAAGAGATTGAAGGGGGTGCAGTCCAGATATTCCCCGCCGATCGTTATCTCGTGGAGGGGTATGGTGGCGGCGTCTTGAAGCGACGGAGGAATGATGGCGCGCGACCAGACATAATCAAACCAAGGCCCCAAGGTGGCGATGGCGGATTCCGGGCGGGGGTCGCGCGCATAGGCGCGAAGAAGATCGGCCAGAATGTGGTTTCCCGGACAATAGGGTGTGCGCCCCGTTTGATGAAGCACACTCAGCCGGTCAGAGGACAGGCGGGTGCTTGTCGCCTCCGAGGCAATCGGCTGTTTGTCAACGGTGAGGTCCTGATCCGTCTTGATGAATAATGTCTGCGTAACAAGGTCGGGCACACGATTAACGGAATAGTTCGCGGCCAGAAAAGCGGGCTCCGCAGTTTGCGGATGAGCGCTCGCCCGGACCAGAAATGAATTGCTTAAGGCCGGGAGCAACTCGTTGTGTTCCAGTTCGGCCCAGACCAGCCCCTCATAGAATGCATTGCAGTCTGGATGCGTGTAATCGCGCGAGGTCATCTGCAGCAGCATGTCATGTGCTTGAAACGGGGCATATGAAAACGCCTCATCCGAAAAGATCACGCGGGGCAGTTTATAATCGGGAAACGGATAGAAGAATCGTAAATGAGGCAAGCCGGCCGCAGCAAGTATGTCATGCAACTCCTGCTTCCCGAAGGTGCGCGGCTGACGGTCTCCATATAAACCCTGCAAACCGAAATATCGCCGCCCCATGTGGTCTTCCGAACATCCATTGAAGTATTTCAAGCCCAACTTGTTTTCGATGGCGAGGATCAGGCTTCCGCGATCCGCGAGAAACCGCTTGGCGCGTTGCAGATAGTGGGCCGTCGGATCCGGTGCTTGGGTAAAGACTGGAGCATATTCGAGCACGCCGATGAGCAGCACCCAATCATAGTGTTTATCCTGCTCGAATTGCGTCAGGTCGTCTACGTACACGGAGACATTGGGCAGATCGGCGCACCGCTCTGCCGCGATGGATGCGCGCAGAGCGCTGCCTTCGACGGCGTCGACACGGGCACCCAGCTCGCCTAGATAGCGTGTTAATGCGCCGCAACCGCAGCCCAATTCAAGGATGGTGTGCGAAGGGAGGATTTCGAATGGACGCAGCAGGCAGTGCCGTTCACGGCTGAAATGATATTCCGAAGGCCAATCCTGTATGGCATTCCGCAAGTCGTTCGAGAAGGTTCCGCAGTCGTCGGCCTTGCGAACGGCTTCGTACAGGCGCGACTCAACGTCCTCCCCGTCGGTATAGGGGAACGGGCCATGTGCCGGGCGGACCCATAGGCGCCGGTCTTCATGTCGTGTGTAGACACTCACGGTTCAGACTCCATGGCCGGGGAATCAACGGGTCGAAAGACCATGCGCGCCAAGTACAAGGAATCTAGTTCGTCGCTGTAAGTCAGTTCGATCCCGTAGTGCAAAAGATAATAGTCGCTCAGGATTTCCCGGCGAAAACGGCCCATGAAATAGACATGCCCATGTTGGGACAGGGCTTGGTAGAGGTCGTCCTCATCGCCGAGCACGAATCGGATGAACGCCCGCTGGTCAGGGCTTTGATTGGGGGTCCCCGTCGAGATCACTCTTCCCATAAGCTGCCGCAGGTAGGCCGTTGATCTCAGGGGGAGATGAAGCTGAGAGAACATCGTGCCGCCTGGACTGTAAATGATGGCATTGGGAGGAAGTCGCGTGTTCCATCTCTCGATTTTGCTTTGAATCCAATAGAAATCCTCGACCTGTGGAACTACGCGTTCCTTCGCGATGGCGACGTCATGCGAAATGGCGAAGAACAGCAGGACGCCGCACAGGGCGCGAAGGGGCGCATCATTCAGCGCATTCCCTGCCCTTTCCCGCGACGGCGGACCCAAATGCGCCCAGGCCAGCAGACAAAGCCACATGATGGATACCCATACAACGAGCATCACGCGCAAGGGGGCCCGATCCAGTATCACGTATAGATAAAAAAAGACGCCGAGTGCAGCAAGAAAGAGCACGCCGAGAAACGGTAGGGCGCGTGTGCCTCTTCGCGCCAGCGCGACCAAGGCGATCAAAACACAGGTGAAGACGATGGACATGAGTGCCGCATGCAAGTGCATGCTGGTCCAGGCGATATGGGCGGCGGCACGAATGGAGGCAAGGGTGGGTGGGGTGTAGACATCTTCGGGTTGATGTTCCTTCAGGGCGTCGATCAGGGCTAAGAACCTCTCCGCCGGGAATCGAACCGGACAGATGTATTGCCAGGACATGATCATGCGGTAGTCGATTTCCGTCCAACCTACCTCATCGAAATGGGGGCGAGTCGCATCGTTGTAGGGGATGCGGCGGAGATCCAGAAATTCCGATTTGGCATGGTTGAGACTGCGCCACTCTTGCCAATCAGGTGATTGGTAGTTGCGGGATTGAAGTCGGCCCAAGCCGGGAAGAGCCACCATGATCGCCACGCCCAGCAAAAGGAATAGGGCGAGCTGTGGACGGCTAAAAGCCGGGCGCGCCCGTGAGCGCAGAGAAACCGTGAGCAGCGCAAGGGCCGGCGGTGATCCGATCAGGCCGACGAGAAAGAGCGATCGTGCCCGGATCATATATCCCAAGGATAACAGGACGATGGAAAGGGTGCCACCGATGAGTAAGGGGAGCGGGGCGCTCGGCGGGCGCAGCAAGAAGCTGAGGAGGAGGACGCCGCCGGCCAAAGCAGCTAGGCCGGCTACGAACGTGAATTGCAAGTGCCATAAGGCGGGAAAGACAGTGCCGATCGAGGCACACAGGGCCAAGCCGTAGAACAATCGCGAGGAATTGATTCGCAACAGCGCGTAGTTCAGCGTGGCGGTAGAAAGCCCGATGATCAGCAGGAAGGCCAAGGCATACCAAGGTAGATCGGCATTCCAAAGATATAAGGTGCGAAGGAGTCGTCCATAGAGATAGTGAATAAATAGCAGATCCTCCGACGGCTCGGACGCATAGGTAAGGCCTTCGGCCCGCCACGACATACCTACGTCGTCGTTTGTCGCCCAAATCGGCGAGCCGACCAGGAGGAAATAAAGGCCGAACGCCGCGCACGCGATGCCGACGGAGAAGATCAGACGCCCGTAGGTGGCTTCCCTATACCTGTTCATCGCGACCATGACGCGAGCAAGGGGCGAATAATGTGCCTTGAGCTGCTCATAGAAGCGATGCCGCTGCGGATGGCTTTTGATGAAAAGCGCTAGTCCAGCCAGCAGGATGAGTCCCAGCGCCGCTGCGGCGAGGCGGAGCGGGATCAGCTTCCGATTGATTGCGCGGAGAACGGCGTCCCAATCGCCGTTGAAGATGAAATACGGGTCGGCATCCGTCACAGTGAGCGCCAGAAGGCCGTTTGATAGCTCGAATGCGCCAATGTCATGGAAAGGAAAGAAATCCTCAATCAGTTGCTCGCCCGTCCATTTGTAGAGGGGAATGCGAATGGGATAGAAGAAAGGAATACGAGCTTGGATCGCAACCGAGGAAATGTGGACCCTGCCCGGAGGGGAGTAAGGACCGATTGCGAAGATTTCGATTTCGCGCGCTGGGAGAGGATGAAAGTGAACAGTATAAGACACGGGATCCGGCTGCACGCGCGAAAGGATGATCCCGGAATTGAAGACAAAGAGTCCCTCGCCTTTGTCGTAATGTGCGCGCCACAGCTCCCGCTCTCCGGGGGCATCAACCTCCACGCTGACCGTGTTGGGCCCCAGGCTGGCCAAGGAGATCATCAGCCCGACCAGTAACAGCGCAAGCACCCCATACTCAGTCCAGTTGTGATCTGTGCTATCCTTGAATGACATGATTAAAGCCGTGGTCTAGGTCGCTGCCCGATCGAGCAATAGATGAATGATCCGGTCCTGATCCTCGTCCTTCAATGCATAGTAGAAGGGCAAACGAACCAGTCGTTCACTGATCCGCTCTGTGACCGGACACCCCGGTTGACGGGTGGCCATCTGTTGTGCAATGGGAGCGTGATGCAAGGGTAGATAATGGAAGACAGCCATGACCTGATGACTTTTGAGGCGGGCGATCAGCTGCTGCTGATCTTCTGGCTCTCGCATGATAAGGGCATACATGTGCCAGGCCTGCTCGCAATGATCGGGGACAATCGGCCGACGGGCGCCGTTCTGGTCCGCCCATTCCGTGAGTTCCGTATCGTAACGGGTCCAGATTTCGCGGCGTCGGTTTTGTATGGAGGACCAGCGCTCGATTTGCCCCCAAAGAATGGCAGCAAGTAGATCAGAAGGGAGGTAGCTGGACCCCAGATCGACCCACGAATACTTGTCAATCTGGCCGCGGAAGAAGCGACTGCGGTTGGTCCCCTTTTCGCGGATGATCTCCGCCCGGTCGATGTATTTCGTATCGTTGATCAGCAGGGCGCCTCCCTCGCCGCAGGTGAGGTTCTTCGTTTCGTGGAAACTCTGCGTTGCCAAGGCTCCGAACGTGCCCAGCCAGCGGCCTTTGTATTTCCCGAACAGGCCGTGCGCATTGTCCTCCACCACGGGGATGTCATGCGCCTGGGCCACATCGAGGATGGCGTCCATTTCGCAACCCACCCCGGCGTAGTGAACGACCACGATGGCCTTCGTTTTGGGGCTGATCAAGGCCGGCAACAGGGCCTCGTCGATATTTAGCGTGTCTTCACGGATGTCACAGAAAACCGGCGTGGCGCCTCTGAGTACAAAGGCATTCGCTGTGGAGACGAACGTGAAAGAAGGCAGTATCACTTCGTCTCCGGGGCCAATATCGAGCAGGATGGCGCACATTTCCAGCGCGTGCGTGCAGGACGTAGTCAAAAGCGCCTTTGGTACGCCGAGTGTGGATTCAAAGAAGGTGTGGCAGCGGCGTGTATATGGGCCGTCCCCGCTGTAGTGTCCTCCCGACAGGGCGTCATCCAAATATGCCCGCTCCCGGTCGGTTATTGAAGGCCTGTTGAACGCGATTTTCATGTGAATTGGATGGTAGGCGCATGCCAGTAGGGGGGGCAAGAAAGAAGTGCCAGAAAGGATTCGCGGAGACGTCTGCGAACAAGATTCACGCCTTACTTAGCTTCGCGGGCGACATAGATTTCATAGACGGAATGGTACGCGGTGGAACGGTCTTCAAAGTGTTCCCTGATATATTGGTAGATCAAGGGGTTTGTATGACGAAACCGGCGGTCTTCTCGTCCATCCAGCGGAAAGTCAATGACCAAGGCGAACCGCGGTTGAACTTCTCGCAGGCGTTCGATCTCCTCTAGCTGACGCTCCTCGGAGCGGGGCCAGAGCGCGTAATGGGCCCACATCGGCGAGCGTTGTCCCATCAGGGCGTAAGCGCCCGGCCAGTAGGGGGTGGCTAGGAAATTTTGGCCGTCCGGCGCATAGGTCTCGACCAATTCCCTGAGCAATGCAATGTCGTGCGCGGTGAAAGGGTCTACCTGCAGCCGATCGCCGGAAATTTCCACCTCCGTCCAGCCTGGGTGGCTGCGGGCTTGCCAGCCCGGATGCAACGCGTACATCACCCCCAAGCTCGCGCCCCCGAGCAAGAGGGCGAGCGGCCACTTGATGGCAGGTCGACGCGCATACAGTAGGAACAGCGCCCCGATGAGGAGGGGGAATATCCCGTGCGCGAGGTGTCCCACATCCGCTCGGGAGTAAGCATAGTGCGCATAGGGAAGCGCCAACAAGGCACACGCGATCCAGACCGGTGCGATGGCCCGACCTCGCAGATAGTGGTGAATGATCGCCACCAAACTCAGCACGCCGAAAATCACAATACCGAGGAAGAAGCAGCCAATGAGCACGCCGCGCACGGCCTCGATGATCGGAAGAGCGGCGAAGTCTACCCGCCAAGGCCAAGGAATTGGTAGTGTCAGGTTCGTACTACCCCGCTCCATCATGGAGCGGACCCCACGGAAGAAGGTCGCGCGGAATCCGGGAATCGCCAGCCACATGTATAACATCGGGGCATAACCGGTTACGACACCCGCGCACCAAAGCGCGCCTCCCTTAATCCAGCCCGGACGCTCGACCCGATTCAGCGCCAGAAACAGAAGCGCGCCCAGACTTCCCGCGGCACCGTACAAGCCGTGATTGCGGCCGAAGAAGGCCGCGACGCCCACTGCGAGACCTGCTAGGTAATACCGATGGCTCGTCGGTTTCTCGATCCAATAGGTCAATGTGCCGATGAGAAGAATGGAGAGGGATATATCGAATAGTTTGTGGCGCGGATACATCCATGCCAAGAGGGTGACCGCTCCGAGCAAGAGATAGGTCATATCGGAAGCACGGTTGCCGGTGAACGTGCGACCGATCAACAAGAGCCCCACAGACAAGCCGATAACCTGGAAGATTGCCACAGCCGCACGAAGCGACATGATCCCATCGTTGCCGAACAAAGACATGAGCGCCGCAGACCAGTAATAACGCCCGGGATCATAGGCCATGAAGTCTCGAATCGGCACTTCGCCGGCCAGTACCTGCTGTGTGCCGTACCAGAGGAAACCCTCGTCTCCGAGGTTGAACCCTTTATGGCCCTGCCAAAGGAACGAGAACAACACCGCGAGACCGGCGACGAGTGGCGGTGCGATCCGGCGATAGGCATTGACCGAGGAGGTATTCATCCGTGTGTGCTGCGCCGCACAGGAGGCGGTCGCAAAGCCTTCCATTCTACATTGCGTTGCGATGAAGATGACAGGCAGCGTCGGAAGCTGTCAAGTCCGCGTGCGGCGGGGAATAGGGTATTGCCTTTTCCGGTTGATGGGTTAGTCTCCGCGAGATGTAATCTATGGGTTTAAAACTCGCGTGAAGAATCTTTCCATAATCATTCCCGTGTACCGTTCGGCCGAGTGCCTGCCGGAGCTGGCGGACCGCCTTGCGGGGGTGTTGTCCGGCTTCGAGGGGCAGCACGAAGTGATCTTCGTCGACGACGCTTCGCCGGATGAGAGTTGGCAGACTATCCGCGATCTGTCGCAGCGCTATCCGAACGTCAAGGGACTGCAGTTGATGAAGAATCTTGGCCAACATCAGGCGACCCTCACCGGGATGCGCCACGCGACCGGGGATGTTTTCATCACCATGGACGATGACCTGCAGCATGATCCGGCTCAGATCCCGCAGTTGGTGGCCGCGCTGGACGAAGGCGGATCGTATGACGCGGTCTTTGCCTATTTCCCTGAGAAGAAGCACGCGGGATACCGCAATTGGGGATCGAAATGCATTGGATGGATCAACGCGCGGGCGATCGGGGTCCGGTCGACGATCAAGACGTCGAGCTTCCGGGCATTGCGGCGTCACACGGGGCAGGCGATCGCGGCGAAGGAGATTGCGAATCCCGCTATTTCGGGCCTTATTCTGGGTGTTACGTCGAGGTTTCGGAGCATTCCCATTCCGCATCATGAACGCTATGCCGGCAGCTCGAACTATACGCTGGCCAAGCAACTGCGGCTTGCGTTCGACAACATCTCCTACGTCAGTATGCTGCCGTTGCGCTTGATCGCGGCGCTCGGCTTTGCGGCCGCGTTCTTCAGCGGCGTGCTATCGCTTTATTTCCTGTACCGTTATCTGGCCGGCCTCACCGCCGTGGCGGGGTGGACCACGCTGGTGATTCTGATCTCCTTCTTTTCCGGCGTCATCCTGCTGGCCCTGGGCGTGGTGGGCGAGTATATGGTTCGCGTGTTGCGGGAATTAACCAAAGTTACGGCGTCGCCCCTCCGCGAACAGGTCGGTTTTGATGGCGCTCCGCAACCGGGAGAATGGCCATGAAGCCACTGTTGATTTACGGCGCCTCCTATGCCGGCACACTGAAAATGATCCGGGCCATCAACGAGCGCCACCCGACCTACGAGGTAATCGGGTACGTGGATGATGCCAAATTTGGCAAGGAGCCCGAGTACATGGGCCTCCCGATCCTGGGCGGGCAGGAGTACCTGAATACGTGGGGCGCGCAAGACGGCGAGGTGCTCAATAATGTGTATGCGACGACCCCCGGTCGGAAGACGGTGACGGAACGCATCCTGGCCAGCGGCCGGCCGATGGCCACTCTGGTGCATCCGGACGTGGACACGGCGTTCTCGACGATCGGGGCGGGGTGTCTGGTGATGGCCGGCGTCGATATGGGTGTCAACGCAGCACTGGCCGATCATGCCGCCGTCAAGATGAACAGCGTGATCAGTCACGACTGCCAAATCGGATGCTATGTTTTCGTGGGGCCGGGCGCCGTCATTTGCGGACATGTGCGCATCGAGGAGGGCGCGTATATCGGCGCCGGCGCTTTGATTAAAGAAAGGCTGACCATCGGCGCTTGGTCCGTAGTCGGCATGGGGGCTTGTGTGATTCGTGATGTGGAACCGAATACCACTGTGGCGGGGAATCCCGCGCGCCTTTTGCGCTGAAGATGCGCTCGGTCCCAAAGACGTTGCCCCTGGGTGGTGAGGCATGGTCATGAACTTCAAGTTGGCAGATTATCTTTATCCTTTTGATATCCTTCGGCTTTACCGGTCGTTACGGGTCTCCGAGTATTTTACGGAAGAGCAGTTGATCCAATTGCAGAACCGGAAATTGCGAGGGCTCATTGAGCATGCCTATACGCAAGTGCCCTACTATCGGGAGGTGTTTGACGGGATTGGGCTGACGCCCCACGATGTTCAGACGATCGACGATCTACCGAAGATACCGGTCTTGACCAAGGACATCGTGAGGGAGCGATACAAGGACTTGATCGCAGACAACAG
>SLAD01000267.1 GCA_007126995.1 Kiritimatiellia bacterium
ACGTTGATCTCAACGACCTCCACCTTGCCCTCGAAGGGTGAGTACACCGGCGTGGTGCCCCCCGACGGGGCTTTCTCGTCTGTACTGGCTTCCTCTTTGGCAGGTGCGGAAGCGGGTGCAGCGGAACCTTGCGGCGGATCAATCGTAATCCGGAAGGTTCGCTTGGTGCGCCCCTCCTCCACCGTGCAGGTGGTGGTGACGGACTGCGTTAAGGCGACGGCGTGCGGGGCACTGCTATCCGCTGGCGCGCCCTCCGCTTTCACCTCGGGTTTCTTCTTCAACGGCAGGACGATGCGCGACTTGCCCGTCAGCAGGCGAATCCCCTCATTCAATTCCATGTTCTTGCCCGGCACAATCGCAGACGCCACTAGAAATAGATTTTCATCGGTGATCGGCAAATCACGCTCTTTCAACGCTGCCTCAGCCTCGGCCACGGTATCCGGCGCTTCCGCCAGCGGATCGCCATCGAACGGCTCCAATTTGAGTTGTTCGGCGGCCACCTTCACCACCTCTTCATCCGGTGGCATGGGCGGGCGTCCGAAATAGCCCAGCACGGAGCGACCGTAGCCCGCGTCGATCTTCTTCCAGCGGCCATGCAACACGTTGCTGAACGCTTGCAACCAATACTGCTGGCTGCCCGGCGTGACGCTGGTCCACGCGCCGCCGGCCCGCACGACAACGGGGAATTCGGCCAGCACGTCGCTGTAGCGATCCAGAATGCCCGCTTCCTCCATCATGTGCACGTTCGGCCCGATCGCACCGCCCGGCATGGGAAAATTGACCACCCGCGCGTCGGCGGACGTGGTGACGGGATTGAAGTTGTACTCCTGCAGCCCCTCCTCCAGCAGCGCTTCAATCTCGGGCATCTTTTCCTGATCAATATCGAGACTGTAACCGGTATTTTTCAGCGCATGCCACATTGAGCGCACGTCCGGTTGCACCGTGCCCGAGGCCATCGGGCGCACGGAAAGGTCAATGCCGTCCACGCCGCCTGCAATACCGGCCATGTAGCAAGCCACCGCCATGGACGCGGTGTCGTGGGTGTGCTGCACCAGCGGAATCTCCGGCGGCAGAATCTTCTTCAGGCCCTTGGCCGTTTCATAACAGGTGCGCGGGTCAGTGGTCCCGGAAGCATCCTTCATACACACCGAATCAATCTGCACTCCGGAGTCCAATACCCGTTTGATCACATCCACATAAAAGGCGGGGGTATGCACCTGATCGGATTTGTACGGCAACCCCATTAAGGCGACACAGACTTGATGATGCAAGCCGGCATCGATGATCGGCTTAGCCGTCTTGATCAAGTTGTCGGTATCGTTGAGAAAATCGAAGTTACGGTCGATGGTGGTGCCGTGTTTCTTCATCAGCTTGGCCTGCAACTCCAGCGCGCGCAGTTGCTGCGTGGTCAAGGTGACGCCCGAGACGGATCGCGTCAGAATTTGCAAGTCGACATCCGGCCCCACCGCTTCGCGCATTTGATCCATGCACTCGAACGGGTCTTCGCCCGCATAGAAGTAAGGTGCTTGATAGCGGGCGCCGCCGCCAAATTCGAAATGGCGAATACCGGCGGAGGCCGCAGCTTCCATGGCCGGCAACACGTCTTTGACGCGCACCTTGCCCCCGAACACACTTTGCAGGCCATCGCGAAACGTCGTCAGCATGACGCGAATCGTCTTCTTCTTTTCCGTATAAATCATCGTTACTCCTTGGATGAAACAGCTTCAATATGGGACACGCGGGCACCGGGATAGAGTTGCGCGACCGTCGTGGCGATGGCCGCCGTCAGCGCGCTATCGCCTTTATCGGTCGCCACCGGGAAGAGGGCCGTCAGAAGCCGCATCATCAGGGCCAGAATCGCCAACAGGCAGATCACCGCGACAAACGCGTTCATGCAAATGAGATACAATGCGACGTCTTCCATGTAACCTTATTCCTCCTTGTCGTGACCAAGCTCGATGCCACGGCGCAAGGTAGCAGCCGACCGCCTACCAATAAAGCAGTTTTTTTTGCGATGTATGCACCTAGACAAATATGCCCTGCGCCCCGCCCGCCTTTTTCCAAAGCGGGCTTGAATGTCCCCCGGAACCAACGTATAAGGTGCACTGCTAGATCAGTCAGCGACCCCGTCCTGTCCGCGCCTGCTCCACTGTACATAACGGAGCAATCCAGCGCC
Organism: Kiritimatiellia bacterium; assembly: GCA_007126995.1. Taxonomy (GTDB): domain Bacteria; phylum Verrucomicrobiota; class Kiritimatiellia; order SLAD01; family SLAD01; genus SLAD01. The sequence continues at coordinate 2,177 of SLAD01000267.1, forward strand.
TGACACAATCAGTGAACCAAACATGAACAAAAGGGGTGCGCGCACGATCGAAAAGTACAACGGGATTTGGGATCAAACATCATGACGAAGAAAAAGAAGAAGCAAAAAGAAGAAGAGACGCCGACCAACGAGGAAGCGCAAGCACCCGCCGCGGAGCCTGAGGCAGAGGCTGCGCCCGGGCAGGCGCCTGCTGAGGCCGCTAAACCGGAAGACGAAGCGCTGGAAACGCGCTTGCTGCGCTTGCAAGCGGACTTCGACAACTTTCGCAAGCGCACACTGCGCGAGCGCACCGATTGGCAGCGCCAAGCCAAGGAAGAGGTCCTCGTCGATCTCCTCACCGTAATCGACCATTACGAGCTCGGCCTCAAAACCGCGCGCAGCCAAACCACGGAGGCATCGGTCCTGAATGGATTCGAGATGATCTACGAGCAGTTCGTCTCCGCACTGAAGAAGCATCAGGTCACGCCGATCGAGGCGGAAGGACAGGCGTTTGACCATAAC
>SLAD01000040.1 GCA_007126995.1 Kiritimatiellia bacterium
ACTTCCGACTAACGATTCCTCGCTGCGTATGGGCAGGCCATGAGTTGTGCCGTGCAGACAAACCCGGGCACCAATGCGCAACTCGTGCTGGCCACCTATTGCGCGCGCTACACGCATACCGCTCTCGGGCTGCGTTGGCTGGTGGCCAATCTGGGCGACGCCGCGCCGGAAACGGCCTGGCACGAATTCGAAATGCGGTTGCCGGCCAGCGCGGCGGCAGAGCGCATCCTTTCGCATCGGCCGCGCGTGGTGGCCTTGGGCGTCTACATCTGGAATGCGCAGCGCACCGCCGAACTGGTCCGGGTGCTGCGGGCCCAGTCGCCCGAACTGGTGATCGCGCTGGGTGGTCCGGAAGTATCCGCCGCGCCGGAACGGTTCCCGGCCTTCGATTTGGTTGACACGGTGATTGTCGGCGAAGCCGAGGGCGTGTTCGGGGATCTCTGCCGTCAGTGGTTGGCTGGGAACCGACCGGCCGAGCCCGTTATCCATGCGCCCTTGCCTGATCTCGACCAGCTTGCGCTGCCCTACGCCTTGTATAGCGACCAGGACCTCCGCAGCCGCCATATCTATGTCGAAACCACCCGCGGTTGTCCCTTCCGGTGCGACTTTTGCACGTCAGGCGGGTTGGGGCCTTTGCGGGACTTTCCGCTCGACGCGACCCTGAAGGAAGTCCGGCAGCTCGCCGAGCGGGGAGCACGGACCTTGCGCTTCGTTGACCGCACCTTTAATGCCAAGCCGGATCGCGCGGCGGCGATCTTAAATGAACTGCTGCCTTGGGCCGGGCAGGGACTGCGCCTGCATCTCGAATTCACGCCGCAGGCGACGTATCCCGAGATGCTGCAAGCGGCCCTGTGTGCTTGGCCCGTGGGGCAGTTGCACATCGAGGTCGGGGTGCAAAGCTTGAATGTTCAAGTGGCCCGCCGGGTGAGGCGTCCCGGGGCCACGCAAGCGGAAGCGGCCTTGAGCTACCTGATTCGTGTCGCGGGCGCCGATGTGCACGCCGATTTGATCGCAGGCTTGCCGGGCGAAGATGAGGATTCGATCGCTGCCAGTTTCGACCGCCTATGGGCCTTGGGCCCGCAAGAGATTCAGCTGGGTGTGCTGAAGTATCTTCCCGGCACCACACTCGACCGCCACCTAGCGGAATGGGAGATGCAGTTTGCGTCCGAGCCGCCTTACGCGTTGTTGCAGAGCAAAACGCTCTCCGCCGAGGCTATCCAGCGCATTGCCTGTTTCGCCGCCTACTGGGAGCGCTTGGCGAATCATCGCCACTTCCCGCGTGCGCTCGGGCTCATTCTCCAAACCGATCCATCGCCTTACCGGGCCTTCATGCGCTGGAGCGTCTGGCTAGTCCAGCGGGTCGGCCGCACGCACAGCATCGCGTTGGAGGATTTGCTGACGGACCTGTACCTTTACCTGACGCAAACGCGTCAATTGTCGCCGGACGAGACGCGACGCGCGCTCGCCCTCGATTTTCTGGCGGAGGGGCGCCGCCCGGAACGAGCACTGCCCAAAATTTTGCGCTGAGGGCGGCCCGGGCCCAGCGGGCCCGGCTACAGTTATGCTTCGTTCTTTTCCGCAATGCCCTACGCTTTTGCCGGAATTAAATTGCGTAATCTGATGCTTCTATGCTGAATTACACGACATGTCGTGGTATGATGACACGTTTTTTATGGCATGGCGGGTTGATAATTGATGGTAGGTAATCAGGCATGATTTCCAAAAACGTTTGGCTGGACAAAGTCCGGGATTCTTATTTGTTCGCGGGGAATGCGCCCTTCATTGAAGAGCAATATGAGCGCTATCTGAGTAGCCGCTCCAGTGTGGCTCCGGAGTGGCAAGCGTTCTTCGATGAGTTGCAAGCTAGCGGCGACGGCCGCAACGAGGTCAGTCATTCACGCATCCAGCGTGACATGCGGGAGCTCGCCCGCTCCGCAGCGCCGCAGTACAAGCCCGCCGCAAGCGCGTCGGCCGATATTTCCCGCGAGAAATGGGCGGCCAAACAAGCAGCCGTGTTGCGCCTGATTCGCGCCTATCGCCTGTTCGGTCATCTGCGCGCCGACTTGGATCCCATCCAGCTCCGCCCCCACCCGCCGGTGCCGGATCTGGATCCCTACTTCCAAGGACTGGGCGATGAAGACCGTAACACCGTATTCAATACCGGCACGTTCATTGCGCCCCCCAACCTCACGCTGGCGGAAATCGAGCAGCGGCTGAAACGAATCTACACGGGCCGCATCGGGCTCGAATACATTCACATCTCCGATGTCGGGCAGCGCCGCTGGTTGCAGGATCGCTTTGAGCGCTCGTTGGGCCGCCCGAACTATGACGAAGACTTTAAGCGCCGCTTGCTGAGTCGCCTGACCGCCGCGGAGGGGCTGGAACAGTACTTGCACGTTAAGTATGTGGGCCAAAAGCGGTTTTCGTTGGAGGGCGGCGAATCGCTGATTCCGATGATGGATGTCCTCGTGCAACACGGCGCCGCCCAAGGGATCAGCGAATTCGTAATCGGGATGGCGCATCGCGGCCGCCTCAACATGCTGATCAATATCATGGGCAAAATGCCGGATGCCCTGTTCTCGATCTTCGAAGGCAAGAGCGACAACGATACGACCGACCTGATGAGCGGCGACGTGAAATATCACGAAGGGTTTTCGGCGGACTATGAATTGAGTCGCGGTTCCGTGCACTTGGCGCTTGCCTTTAATCCTTCCCACCTTGAAATCATCAATCCCGTGGTGGCCGGCGCGGTGCGCGCGCGTGTCGACCGACGAAAAGGGCGATCCGACGAGGTGCTTGGGGTGCAGATCCACGGCGATGCCGCCTTCTGGGGCCAAGGCGTGGTGTACGAGACCTTCAACCTGACGCAAACGCGGGCTTACTCGCCGGGCGGCATGGTCCACATCGTGGTAAACAACCGGATCGGATTTACCCTCAGCAATCCGCTCGATTATCGCTCGACCCTGTACTGCACCGATATCGGCAAGGTGGTGCAAGCGCCGATCTTCCATGTCAACGGCGACGATCCGGAAGCGTGCGCGTATGTGATGCAGTTGGCATTGGACTTCCGCGAGCAGTTCAACAAGGACGTCATCATCGATCTCATCTGTACCCGGCGTCACGGCCACAACGAAGCCGATGAGCCGTCGGCGACCCAGCCGATGATGTATGAGAAGATCCGCAATCATCCCACCACGCGAACGATCTACGCGCAGGAGTTGGCGGAGTCGGGCGTGGTCGACGAGGAGGAAAGCCAGCAGATGGTGGACGAGTACCGCGACGCGCTGGAAAGCAATCGCTCCGTGGCCCCGTTCCCGCCGGCAAAGAACGCGTATCCTTTTATGTCGGACTGGGCGCGCTACCTGAACGCCAAATGGACGGACGCCGCCGAGACGGCCGTGCCGGTTGAGCGCTTGAAGCAGTTGGGCTATCGGGTGACCACCATGCCCGACGGATTTTCCCTGCATCCGCGCGTTCAAAAGATTATCGATGACCGACGCAAAATGTCGTCAGGCGCGCTGCCGGTGGACTGGGGCTGCGCCGAAACCCTGGCCTATGCCAGCCTGTTGGAGCAGGATTATGCGATCCGCTTGGCCGGCCAGGATAGCGGACGCGGCACCTTCTTTCATCGTCATGCCGTGCTGCACAATCAGAATGACGGTGCCGCCTTTGTGCCCTTGCGCCACATCAAAGAGGATCAGCCGCGCTTTACCATCGTGGACACCATCCTTTCCGAGGAGGCGGTGCTCGCCTTTGAGTACGGCTATGCCATGACGATGCCGGAGACATTGGTGATCTGGGAGGCGCAGTTCGGCGATTTCGCGAACGGGGCCCAAGTGGTCATTGACCAGTTCTTAAGCTCATCGGAACAGAAGTGGCGCAAGCTGTGCGGCTTGGTCCTGATGTTGCCGCACGGCTGGGAAGGGCAAGGTCCGGAACATTCCTCCGCGCGTCTGGAGCGCTTCCTGCAACTATGCGCGCAGGAGAACATGCAGGTGTGCACGCCGACGACCCCGGCCCAAATGTTCCACATGCTGCGCCGCGAAATCATCCGGTCCTATCGCAAGCCGCTCATCATCATGAGTCCAAAGAGCATGCTGCGGCGCAAACTGTCCTTCAGCGCGCTTGAGGAGCTGTCCAAAGGCACTTTCAATCTGGTGATCGATGAGGTGGATGCGATCGACCCCGAACAGGTCAAGCGCGTCGTCCTCTGCGGCGGCAAGGTTTACTACGATATATTGGAACAGCGCCGCGAGCAGGAGATCGACAATATTGCGCTGGTCCGGATTGAGCAGCTTTACCCGTTCCCGAAAGAGGTGTTGAAGGAAGTCATCGCCCAATACGCGAATGCCGACGAAGTCGTCTGGGCGCAGGAAGAGCCGATGAATCAAGGGGCTTGGTATTCGGTGCAACACGATATTCGCGACTGCATGTTGCCGCATCAGTCGCTCAGTTACGCCGGTCGCCTGCGCAGCGCCGCGCCCTCGGGCGGGCATCATCAGCGTCACATCGACCGGCAACGCCGCCTGGTGTCGGCCGCCTTGAATTTGGAATGGACCGCGCATTGTCCCATTATGGTTTTCCATCCGATGGAACCGAAATTAGAACTGACAAGGAGATAAGCACTCATGTCCGCAGAAATCAAAGTCCCCACCTTTCCGGAATCGGTTGAAGAAGGCACGCTGACCACGTGGTACAAAAAGGAAGGCGATTCGGTCGACCGCGATGAAAAGGTGGCCGATATCGAGACCGACAAGATCGTGCTCGAAGTCTCCGCACCGGCCGCCGGCGTGCTGAAAGACGTCAAGGTCAACGAGGGCGACACCGTGAAACCCCAGCAGGTGCTAGGGACCGTGGCGGAAGGAAAAGGGTCGTCGGGGGGGAGCAAGAAAGCGGACAAGAAGAAGGACGCTGAAAGCGAGGAGAAGGAAGACGCCGGAAAAGAGAAGTCGAAGCCGAAGAAGTCGGACAAGGACGATTCCGAAGACAAGTCGGATCAGCAAGCGGCCAAGGAGAAAGCCTCCGGAAATGGCGCCAAGCCGAGTGGTGGCAAGGCCAAGGTTAGCCCGGCTGTGCGACGCATGTTACGCGAGCACGATCTCGATCCGGCGGAGGTCGAAGGCACCGGTCGGGGCGGCCTGATTACGAAAGCCGACGTCTTGCGGTATTTGGAGGAACCGAAGCCGAAGCCGAAGCCGGAAGAGGCGGCCCCGGAGCCGGGTCCGGAGCCTGGGCCGGTGCCGAGTGCAACGGAAGAGGCCACCGCCCAGACGCAGTCGGGCGAGCGACCCGAAAAACGTGTGCCGATGACCCGTATACGGGCACGCATCGCGGAGCGTCTGGTTGAGGCGCAGCAGTCCGCCGCTATCCTTTCCACCTTCAACGAAGTGAACATGCAGCCGATCATGGATCTGCGCGCGCTGACCAAGAAGGACTTTGAGCAGAAGCATGGTGTGAAGTTGGGCTTCATGTCGTTCTTCGTGAAGGCGGCCGCGACCGCCTTGAAGAAATTCCCGATCGTCAATGCCACACTGGACGGCACGGACATCATTTATCACGGCTACTATGATATCGGCGTGGCGGTCAGCACGGATCGCGGCTTGGTGGTGCCGATCTTGCGCGACGCGGATGGCATGAGTTACGCGGAAATCGAAAAGCAAATCGTTGACTTCGCTGGGCGCGCCCGCGAGGGCAAGCTGACGATGGAGGATTTAACCGGTGGCACCTTTAGTATCACCAATGGCGGGATTTTCGGTTCGCTGCTGTCCACGCCGATCTTGAATCCGCCGCAGAGCGCGATTCTCGGCATGCACAAGATTCAGGAGCGGCCGGTCGCGGAAAATGGGCAGGTCGTCATTCGTCCCGTCATGTACTTGGCCTTGTCCTATGATCATCGCCTGATTGACGGGCGCGATGCGGTGCAATTCCTGGTTGAGCTGAAGCAGGAGCTTGAGCATCCCGGCCGCGCGTTGTTGGACCTATAAGTAAAGGAGGACCCCCATGAAAGAATTTGATGTCGTTGTGATAGGCGGCGGCCCCGCCGGTTATGTCGCCGCCATTCGGTCGGCGCAGTTGGGTTTGTCGACCGCGATTGTGGATGAGTACATCGGTAAGGGCGGTAAGCCGGCGTTGGGAGGAACTTGCCTGAATGCGGGTTGTATTCCGTCCAAGGCGTTGTTGGACTCGTCCGAACATTATCATCGTATCCAGCACAAATACGCGAGTCACGGGATCAAGACCGCGAAGGTAACGCTCGATATCCCGGCGATGATCAAGCGCAAGGACGAAATCGTCACCTCGCTCACCAAGGGTGTGGCGGGCTTGATGAAAAAGAACAAGGTCACTTGGCTGCAGGGGCATGGTCATCTCGAGCTCGGCATGAAGGTGGTGGTGACGCCTCAGAAGGGGAAGCCCGAAACCGTTCAAGCAAAGAATATCATCATCGCCACCGGCTCCGTGCCGCGCACGTTGCCCAACGTCGAGGTTGATCAGGACCGGATCGTGGACTCAACCGGCGCCTTGGAGTTTCAGGAGGTGCCCAAGAAGCTCGGCGTGATTGGTGCAGGCGTGATTGGCCTGGAGCTCGGTTCCGTGTGGAATCGGCTGGGTGCGGAAGTGGTCGTGTTGGAGGCGATGGACGATTTCCTTGCCATGACCGATGCGCAGATTGCCAAGGAGGCCCTGAAAGAATTCCGCAAGCAAGGCTTGGACATTCATATGGGAACCCGCGTCAACAGCGCCGAGGCCGATAAGAAGGGCGTGCTGCTGAAATATGAAGATGCCAAGGGCCAATACGAGCAGCGTGTCGACAAGCTGATCATTGCGGTCGGTCGAAAGCCCCACACCGAGGGACTCAACGCTACCGAAGTGGACCTCTATATTGACGAGAGTGGCTACATCCATGTGGATGAGTTCTGTACGACCAACATTCCCAACATCTACGCGATCGGTGACGTGGTGCGGGGACCGATGTTGGCGCATAAAGGTTCGGAAGAAGGTATGATGGTGGCCGAGCGCATCGCCGGGCAGCAATCGGAAGTCAACCACGATACCATCCCGTGGGTGATCTATACGTGGCCGGAAATTGCTTGGGTCGGGAAGACCGAAAGCGACTTGAAACAGGCGGGGCGCGAGTTCAAGTCGGGCACCTTCCCGATGCGCGCCAGTGGCCGTGCGCTGGCGATGGATGAGACCACCGGGTTGGTGAAAGTAATCGCCGACGCCAAGACCGATGAGATTTTGGGCGTGCACATTTTCGGCGCCGCCGCATCCGAAATGATCGCCGAGGCGGTGGTGGCGATGGAGTACCAAGCCAGCGCCGAGGATCTGGCCAGCATCGTGCATGCGCATCCCACCATGTCCGAAGCCGTCCACGAGGCTGCCCTGAACGTCAGCGGGCGCGCACTGCATATCTAAATAATTCCCCTATATTCTGCTTGCCAGCTAGGGTGCGAAGGCCTAGTCTGCGCGATAGGTAATCGGGTCCACTGAACCTAACGAGCTGCAGGGTCGGGATTCGCGAGAGTAGTGCGGCTGAAGAAGGAGTACGTCCGTGAACATATATGTGGGAAACCTTTCCTACCAAGCAACAGATGACGACTTGCGCACAGCCTTTGAGGCTTTTGGGCAAGTTTCGTCCGCTCAGGTCATCAAGGATAAATTCACCGGCCGCTCTCGTGGCTTCGGTTTCGTCGAGATGCCGAGCAATGAGGAAGGCCAAAAAGCTATCGACGGTGTAAACAACCAAGATATCGCTGGTCGTCCGGTTCGCGTGAACGAGGCTCGCCCGCGTGAAGACCGTCCGCCGCGCTAACGCTCATGTTGGTTCGGTAATTTAAACAATTACGCCCCGCTTGTTGTTTGCGCAACAAGCGGGGTTTTCGTTATGGATATCATTAATCGAGATGTCATCGAGCCCTTCATCACGAAGGACGGCTCGGAAATCCGGGAGCTGCTGGCGCACCGCAATTCCTGCATTCGCAATCAGAGCCTAGCCGAGGCCACCCTGCCGCCCGGTGGGCAGACCGCTGCGCATTATCATCCCCGCTCCGAGGAAATCTATTATGTCCTCGACGGCATCGGGCTCATGCAGATCGAACACGAGCGGCGCGATGTGGGGCCGGGCGACGCAATCGCCATCCCGCCGGGAAAAAGCCATACCCTCACCAACATCGGGCGCGCCCCGCTGCGGTTCCTCTGTTGTTGTGCGCCGGGCTATGAACACCGTGACACCGTCATGGTGGAGTGAGCGAAACGTCGCCCGCGCCAAGTCCGACAAGCCTCTGCTTTTCGGAGAAAGTAGACGCTTATGAGTACGCCGAAAGAGGAGAAGGTGCCCGCCGCGCCGCCGGTTGATCCACTCGAGATCGCCGCATACCGTTACTATTATAAACCGATGGCGATCTTCTTTAACGCCTTCCATTTGCGCGCCTTCGTCAGCGCCGCCATTGAGTGGCAAGGCAACGTGCTGGACATCGGCTGCAGCGATGGCGCTTGCGGCGTCATGCTGATGGAGGCTGTCGGGGCGCCCAAGCAATTGACCGGAATCGACCTGTCCGCCAATGCCATCGCAGCCGCGAGTCCGGCGGCGAAAGCCGTGTATAACGAGATGATCTGCGCCAATGCAGTGGAACTGCCGTTTGACGACGAATCGTTTGGCTCGTTGGTCTCGAATGCCAGTATGTTGTCGATTGATCCCGGCTTGGAGCAGGCGCTGAAGGAGACGTACCGAGTCCTCAAGCCTGGCGGCGCTTTTTACGCCACCGTCTGCACCGATCAATACGAGCAGCATTATTGGATTACCAAACTCTTGCATGCCGTGGGGGCGCGCAAACTGGCGCGTCGTTACATGGACAAGATGAATCGCCGCATGCAACAAGCGCATCTCTACACGCCCGAACGCTGGCAGGAACTCTTCCGCGGGGCGGGCTTCGAGGTGCAGGAAACCTTCGGCTTTTTGCCCCTGCGCTTAACCCCGCTCTGGAGCTTCCTCGCTTGGACCCCGATGCGAATTCACGGCGTGCTAAAACTCATTCCATGGCCCGGCCTCCACCGCTTCGTGAGTCGCTTTTACCAAGCCCGGTTTGCGCCCCTCTACCGCGAAACCCCGCCCAAATGCCCTCCCGAAGAATGCGGCTACATCTTTCTGAAGCTGACCAAGCCGTCCTGATCGGCGACGGTAAAATTTTAACCACGAAGGCACGAAGGTCACGAAGGGTGACTTCAAGCCATAATCCTAGAAACGGCGATTCGGCGGGTTCATAAAGAAGATTAGGGCAAAAGATGAAGGCGAAAGATTAAGGAATAGCGTCTTTCGCCTCCTTGTCTTTCGCCATAATCTTTCGCCTTAATCTGCAACCACAGGGTGTCTTTAATGCAAAGCATCTAAGTTGAGATAACCCGCTGATATACAACAGTCTACATATTCTAATCGTAACTGCCGAGCAGTTGAACTGCTCCATATAGGATAATCCCTTCGTGCGCTTCGTGTCCTTCGTGGTGAGCCGCACCTCCCGATAAAGGTTTCGGTTCATGCGGAAAACGGTCAGGTTCCGAAAAATCGCTCGACGGTAGAATTGAGCCCCGCGTACAATTCACCCTCATGCGAGATATGCCGAAAGTCGGGAAAGTTGTGTTTGCAGCGTTGGTGATCAGCGCCATGCTGCTCGGTGCCTATTCCTTCTATCGCATCCAGCAACGGCAACAGTACGGCATCTTGATTGAAGCCGCAGCGGAAGAGTACGGGGTGGACCCCGCCCTGGTCGCCGCTGTGGCTTGGCGTGAAAGCAAATTCCGCGCCCATGCCGTGGGCGGCGTGGGCGAGCTGGGGCTGATGCAAGTCTCGCCAGTGGTGGGACAAGAATGGGCCGCGCAACATCATCAGGAAACGTTCGATCCCGAGCAGCTCTTGGACCCGTCCGTCAATCTCCGGGCCGGCACATGGTATTTGGCGCGGGCGATCGAACACTGGTCGGACCGACCCGATCCGCTGCCCTACGCCTTGGCGCAGTACAATGCCGGCCGCACTCACGCGCTGCGCTGGGCGCGCGCGGATGGCAGCGACGCGGCGCAGTTTGTTCAAAACGTCTCCTATCCCAGCACGCGCGCCTATATTCGCGATGTGCTGATGCGTTATCGCGGCTATGTGGTGGATCAACCCGATGAGTGACCAGGCCATACAGCAACGAATGCGCGATCTGGCGGCCGACATTCGGCGTCATAACGAACTCTATTATCAGCAGGCGCAGCCGGAAATTTCCGACCGGGAATACGATGCCCTGCTC
>SLAD01000016.1 GCA_007126995.1 Kiritimatiellia bacterium
ACAAAGCGGCGGCGATGTTCCACCAAAAGCCGCGCACGGCGGCGCTCAGGCTACGCGCCGTGAAGTAGCGTTGCACGACCATTTGATCCGCCGTGTAGCGCGACAAGAACGCCACAAACGTGCCGATCAAGCCGCTCCAGAGCGTGATGCGGATGGTTGGGTTGAGGGAATAGAATTCCGGGTCCATCGGAAAGAACGGACGCAACTGTCCCGCCGTCCGCGCTTGTTCCCACAGCTCGCTCCAGCCTTGCGCATAATAACCCACGGCGACCCACAGCGCGCCGCCGATGCCGGTCACCAGCAGCAGGAATTGAATCACGTCGGTCCACATCACGGTCCGGATCCCGCCGATCGCGGTGTAGAGTGCGGCCACGCTGCCGGCGATGATGATCAACGCTTGATGGGGAATGCCGGTCATGATGCTGAGCACCTGGGCGGTCGCGTAGAGTGCGGTGGCCATCCAGCAAAGACGCCAGAACATGAACAGACCACTCGCCAGCAAGCGCGTGCGGCGATCGAAGCGCTGCTCCAAATAGGCGTATAGACTCGTCAATTGCATGCGGTGAAAAAAGGGGATGAAGATACGGGTGATGGGGATGGCAACCAGCACGAAGACCGGTAGCGCGGCCAGCACGTACAGGCCGTGCGCCATTACCTCGGTGGGGAAGGCGAGGAAGTTGACGGCGCTGAAGAGCGTGATCATGACGGACAACCCGATGGGGAACCAGCCCATCGCGCGTCCGGCCAGGAACATGTCGGCGGTGTGCCTGCTGCGATGCAGGGCGTAGCTGAAGCCCAGGATGCCGATCAAGTAGGCGAGGACGATCGCGGTATCGAGTCCAGTCATCCTGCGGCGATCCTGCTCTACCGAAGATACTGTTTGCGGGCTTGATACCGCGTATGCAGCAATTGCTCGGACTTCTCGCCCAGGGGCTCACCGAGAAAATCTTCGTAGATCTTTTGAATCGACGGGTTCTCGTGGGAGCAGCGTAACGCGCTGTCCCGGTCATCTTGATACAACCCCTCCATGCGCAGTCGCAGAATATTCGGGTTAACGCCATAGGGCTGGCCGCCGCCCCCGATACAACCTCCGCGACAGGCCATGACTTCAATGAAATGGTAGGGTGGCTCCTGTCCGCTTTCACGGGCGTCGCGAACCTTCTCGAGCACTTTATCGACATTGGCCATACCGTGCGCGATGGCTACGCGGATGGCGGTACCCTTGACATCAATCTCGGCCTCCCGAACGCCCTCCATCCCGCGCACGGGCGTGATCTCAATCGCGTCCTCGGGCAGATTCTCGCCGGTAACGAAATAGTACCCGGTGCGCAACGCCGCCTCCATCACGCCGCCGGTGGTGCCAAAAATGGTGCCGGCGCCCGTATACTCGCCGAGCACGGAATCCGCCTCCTCCTCCGGCATTTCGCTGAACAGCAAACCGGACTGCTTGATCATGCGCGCCAGCTCGCGCGTGGTCAGCGTTATATCCACATCCTGATAGCCGGACGCGAACATCTCGTTTGTGCGCTCGAGTTCATATTTCTTGGCCGTGCACGGCATGATCGACACTTGCACATGTTTGGCCGGGTCAATCCCCATCTTCTCCGAGTAATACGTCTTGGCGACTACGCCCAGCATTTGTTGCGGACTCTTGGCGGTGGAAAAGTTGTCGATCAAGTCTTGATGCTTCTTCTCCATGTAATCGGTCCAAGCCGGGCAGCAAGATGTAATCAGCGGCAGTGCTCCTTTGCCGTGCGCGAAGCGTTCGACGAACTCGCTCGCTTCCTCCATGATGGTGAGATCAGCCGAGAAATTGGTGTCGAATACGGCCTTGAAGCCGAGCCGCCGCAGGACCGCATAGATCTTCCGCGTCAGGTTGGTGCCGGGCGGATACCCGAATTCCTCGCCCAGCGCGACCCGTACGCTGGGGGCGACCTGCACAGTGCAATAGTTGTCCGGATTCCCGAGCGCTTCCCAGACGTCCGTGATTTGATCGTTCTCTACAATCGCGCCGGTAGGACAATGGGCGGCGCATTGGCCGCACTTGATACAGGGCGAATCCGCCAGGGCAATGTCGCCGGCCGGCGCCATACGCGTGTCAATGCTGCGGTTCAGCATGGACAAGGCCCAGACGTTCTGGACTTCCTGGCAGGTTTGGACACAGCGCGCGCAATTGATGCATTTGGCGAAGTCGATCACGATCGAGTGGCTGGACCGGTCCGGCGGAATATCGCGGATATGCTTTTCCAGCCGGTCATCGCGACAGCCGAATTCCCCCATCAACGTTTGCAGTTCGCAGTTGCCGTTGCGCCCGCACGTCAGGCAGTCGCTGGGGTGGGTGGACAGGATCAGTTCGAGGATGGTGCGGCGCACGCGCGTCAATTCGCTGTCATGCGTAATGATATCCATGCCGTCGCGCAGGTCTGTGGCGCAGGCCCGCGGCATTTTGCCTTCGCCCGCCACCTTCACGATGCACAAACCGCACGCGGCGGTTGGCATGAGGTCGGGATGTTTGCACAGGGTCGGAATCCGGATGCCGGATTGATAGGCGGCGGCCAGAATGCTGGTGCCTTCCGGTACGCGCACGGTGATGCCGTTAATCTTCGCCGTCACCATGGTCTCTTGTGCGATCATCACTTTTTCCCTCCTGCGTCCGCCGTCAAGCACGCGAGATATTCATCCTTGAAATAATTAAGGGTGGAGAGCACGGGATTTGGCGCCGTCTGTCCGAGGCCGCACAAGGAGGCAGTGCGCATGCAGTGGCAGATATCCCGAATGGTATCCAAGTCCTCGGACTTGCCCTTGCCGTCATCAATTTTTTCCAACAGCCGGAGTAACTGGAATCCGCCAATCCGGCAGGGTGCGCATTTGCCGCAGGACTCATCGACACAGAAGCCGAGATAGAATTTGGCGACATTCACCATCGAATCGCTCTCGTCCATCACCAGCAATCCGCCGGACCCCATAATCGAGCCTAGCTCTTGCAGGCTCTCGTAGGTAATCGGCGTGTTCATTTTGTCGCGCGGAATGACACCGCCGGATGGACCACCGGTTTGCACGGCCTTAATCCGCGCACCACTGTCCGCGCCGCCGCAGATCTCTTCGATCACGGCGCGAATGGGTATACCCATCGGCACTTCAACCAGTTGCGGATTGCGGACTTTACCGGTGACGGCGAAAACTTTGGTGCCGCGCGACTTGCCCGAACCGAATTCGCCATACCAAGCACCGCCCCGATCCATAATCGCCGCGACGGCAGCCAGTGTTTCTACGTTATTAATGGAAGTGGGTTTGTCCCATAAGCCCTTCACGGAGGGGTAGGGCGGGCGTGGTTCGGGGCTGCCGCGCTTGCCTTCGATCGAGGCGATCAACGCAGTTTCCTCGCCGCAGACAAAAGCGCCTGCGCCTAACCGCACTTTGGCATCGAACGAGAAGTTGCTGCCGAGGATGTTCTTGCCCAACAACCCGGCGGCGCGCGCTTGATCAATCGCACGCTGGATACGTTCCACCGCCAAAGGATATTCCGCGCGAATGTAGAAGAAGCCGGTGTCCGCCCCGATCGCGTAGGCGGAGATCATCAACCCTTCCAACACAGCGTGCGGATCGCCTTCCAGAATACTGCGATCCATGAACGCGCCCGGATCGCCCTCGTCGCCGTTGCAAATCACGAACCTGCGGTCCGCTTCAGGCTCGCGGGTCAATTGCCATTTTTGCCAGGTCGGAAATCCTGCGCCACCGCGCCCGCGCAAGCCGCTGGTCTTCATTTCCTGAATCACATCTTCGGGACTCATTTCCAGCAAGGCGCGATGTAGTCCGCGATAGCCGCCTGTGCGCAGATAGGAATCGAGTTCTTCCGGGTCGATGTGCCCGGAATTCCGCAACACAATGCGTTCCTGCAAGTCGCGGCCGGTCACGAGCAGATCTTTCAGCACTTGGCTGCTGCGTGCGCTCTCTTCAATGATGCGGGGGATATCCTCCTCGCTCAGCCCGGCGTAGGTGATACGCGACGGCAGAAACTGCAGACAAAGGCCTTTCTCATACAAGCCTAGGTCCAACGCGCGATAAACCTTTATCCGCTCATGCAGTTCATGAAAGGTCAGCTCCTCTCGGATCAGCTTTTGCACGTGGGCGGTGCGATCCTTGTCGGCTTTAGCGCTGGTATCTTTCACCAAAATGGCGGTCTGCGGCTTGTCGCCAAAGTCGGCGCCGCGCTCGTGCGATGCAATGACGTGGTCTTCAAGCAGGTTGCCGTTGCGCACATGATCCTCAATCAAGAGGCGCGCCGCGTCCACGTTCATGGCGCCGAAGATGATGGTCTGGCCCGCTGTGTCGCGGCTTATTACGACTGGGTCGGCGTAGGACAGGCCGAGCGAGCCGGTGCGCTGGATATCGATTTTCACGTCCGATTCATCCCGCGTGTCGAGCATCGCCTGATACACATCACGTGCGCCGGCGGCGATGCCGCCGGTGTCCATGCAGACGCGGATGTCCGGATGCGGATCCGCTGACCCATCCCAGTGTGCTGCGAGTGCGCTTGCCGTCAGGGGGGTGGTGGACATCTTATTTCTCCAACTGCTGCTTAAGTATTTCCTTCATCGCCTTCAGACAGACACGCCCATGCGTCTCGTCATCCAGTACGATCGCCGGCGCCATCCCGCAGCAGCCGATGCAGCGCACGCTTTCCACGCTGCATTCGCCCTTTTGAGCGCCGGTCGCTTCGCGTAGCTCCAACTGTTGCTCGATTTCTTCGAGCAACGCGTTGGCGCCCTTCAAATAGCAGGCGGTGCCCATGCAGACCTTGACGGTATGTTTGCTGCGCGGAGCCAGCCGGAAGTAGTGGTAGAAGGTGATGACCTCATAGATGCGGGCCATCGGCACGCCGAGTTCCTGGGACAGCTCGTTGGCGACGCCGCGCGGCACATAACCCAACTCGTTCTCGATCGCGTGCAGGATCATGATCAGGTTGCCTTCTTCGCTTTCCCATTCCTGCGCGATCTCGCGCACGCGTTTGCGCATGCCTTCCACCCAATCCAGCAGGTTGTCGAGTTCGGTGTCTGTTCGCATAGGGTGAATATAGGTGAGCGTGAAGAGCGTCGTCAAGCAGTGCTGCCCAATGACAGCGGGAAGATCAGGGGCATCGGTGAGAGCCGCAACTCGCTGCCTGCGGCATCTTTATGTTGTCTGGCCCACGAGGCATAGGGGATAACCTGATTCGAATGATCCAAGAAACGCGCAGTGATTCAAATTGACCCTGTGAACGATGCTCATCTAGCCTTGGACATGGACGTGACTATCCAGTCTGTTTGCGTCGCACATGCGCCAACCGCGCAGACCGCCGGTTTTCATCTCACCCTCGCAAAGGAGAACCCGGATGACGGATCAACCCAAACCTTGCGCCTGTTGTACCGAAGAACTCGATGAGGAACAGCTCTACCTCGCGCTCGACGAGGTATTGGCTGAATACCGGACGAAGCCCGGCGGGCTGATTCCGGTTCTCCAGATTGCACAGGGATTGTTTGGTTATCTCCCCGAGGCGGTCTTGAAGCACGTCGCACGCGGGATGGACAAGCCGTACAGCGAAGTGGCCGGTGTGGTCAGTTTCTACTCCTTTTTCTCCACGCAACCGCGCGGCAAGCATGTGATCCGCGTTTGTTTGGGCACCGCGTGCTATGTGCGCGGAGGGAAACAGGTGCTGGACGCGCTCAAGCGGGAACTGGCAATCGATGTCGGTGACACCACGGAGGACCAGCAGTTTTCGCTGGAAGTGGCGCGTTGCTTCGGCGCCTGTGGGCTGGCACCGGCCATCATGGTCAATGAAGACGTACATCAACGGGTCAAGCCTGCGCGTATCCGGCAGGTGCTCGGGCCGTATCATGAAAAGAAGACGGCGGAGGTGACATCATGACACGTCGAATTCAGGACCGCCGACAACTCGACGAACTGATGCAGCAGTGTCAGAGCCGGGTGGGCACGCGTCTGAGCCCCGGCACGAAGGCGCGGGAAGGTCATCCCGTTCAGCTTTTGGTTTGTACCGGGGGCGGTTGCATGGCCTCCGGCTCGCTGGCGATCAGCGGGGCCTTGCAGGAAGCGATTGATCGTAACGGGCTATCCCAGAAGGTCAGCGTGGTGCAGACCGGTTGCATGGGACCCTGCGCGGCGGGACCGGTCGTGAAGGTCATGCCCGACGGGATCTTTTATCAGAACATTACGCCGACGGATGCCGCAGCCATCGTGGAAGAGCATGTGCAACAGGGCGAGGTGGTCACCCGGCTGCTACACAAAGACGCGGTAACCGGCAAGCCGGTCCCGGAAGTGGACCGGATCGAGTACTTCAAGAAACAGCACAAGATCGTGCTACGCAACTGCGGCATCATCAACCCGCTTAGCATCGAGGAATACATCGGCTGCCAAGGCTATCAAGGATTGGCGCTGGCGCTTGAATCATTGAGTCCGGAGGATGTCGTGAACCGGATCCTTGAATCCGGATTGCGCGGTCGGGGCGGCGGTGGTTTTCCCACCGGGATAAAATGGAAGCTCACAATGCAAGCGGATGCGACACCGAAAAGTGTGGTGTGCAACGCCGATGAAGGCGATCCCGGCGCGTTCATGGACCGCAGTGTGCTGGAAGGCGATCCCCACAGCGTGATCGAGGGGATGGCGATCGCCGGTTTCGCCATCGGCGCGAACCGCGGTTATATCTATTGCCGCGCAGAATATCCGGTGGCAATCGAGCGACTCGAGCGCGCGTTGCAACAAGCGCGCGAATTCGGCTTGCTGGGCGAAAACATTCTCGGATCGAACTTCAGCTTTGATGTGGAGGTCCGCAAAGGGTCGGGCGCGTTTGTGTGCGGCGAGGAAACGGCCCTGTTGACCTCGATTGAGGGCAATCGCGGCGAGCCGCGTCCGCGTCCGCCGTTCCCCGCCACCCACGGGTTGTGGGGACGACCGACGGTGCTCAACAACGTTGAAACGTTTGCCAACGTGCCGGTGATCACCTTGAAAGGGGCCGAGTGGTACGCACAAATCGGCACGGAAAAGAGCAAGGGGACCAAGGTCTTTGCTTTGGCCGGAGCGGTGAACAATACCGGCTTGGTGGAAGTGCCGATCGGCATTTCGCTTGGCGAACTGATCTATGACATCGGCGGCGGCATGTTGAACAACAAGCCGTTCAAGGCGGCTCAGCTTGGGGGACCGTCCGGGGGCTGCATACCAAAAGAGCATTTGAACGTCCCACTCGACTACGAAGCACTCAACGAGCTGGGGGCCATCATGGGGTCCGGCGGCTTGATTGTGATGGACGACGAGAGTTGCATGGTGGACGTGGCCCGCTTCTTCCTCGAATTCGTGCAGGAGGAATCGTGTGGCAAATGTGTGCCGTGCCGCGTTGGCACAAAACGGATGTTGGAGATGGTCGAACGCATTTGCGCCGGGGAAGGGCGCGAAGGCGATCTCGAACGCTTGATTAAGCTCGGCAACCAGATCAAGGAAACCTCCCTCTGCGGGCTCGGCAAGACTGCCGCGAATCCGGTGCTATCGGCGATCCGCCATTTCCGCGAGGAATTTGAAACGCATATCCGCGACCGGAAATGTCCGGCCGGCGTGTGCGCCGCGCTCGTGCGGGCACCCTGTCAAAGCGCTTGTCCGGCCAATGTCGATGTGCCGGGCTTTGTCTCGCTGGTGGGCGAGAAACAGTATGCCGAAGCGCTGAAACTGCATCGCGAACGTAACCCGTTCGCCTCGGTGTGTGCCCGCGTGTGTTTCCACACATGCGAAGAGCATTGCCGTCGCGCCTCACTCGACGCGCCCGTAGCGATCCGGGGCATCAAGCGCTTCATGGTGGAACAGGAGATGATTATCCAGACCCCGGAGATCCGGGAGAATGCGACCAATGCCGCGCGCAAGATCGCCATCATCGGCGCGGGCCCAGCCGGTTTGTCCTGCGCCTACTTCCTGGCTCGGCTCGGCTACAAGCCAGTGGTGTTCGAATCCGAACCGCGTCCGGGCGGCATGATGGTGCAGACAATCCCGTCCTATCGCCTGCCGCGCGAGGATCTGGCGCGGGAGGTGCGGATGATTGAGCGGATGGGCGTCGATATCCAGTGCGGCATGAAGCTGGGCCGTGATGTGACGCTGGAGGGGTTGAAAGAGCAGGGCTATGAGGCCGTCTTTCTGGCTGTCGGCGCGCCCGGCGGTGTGCAGCTCGGTTTGCCCGGTGAAGAGGGCGAGGGCGTCACCGAAGCCATCTGTTTCCTGCGGGAGTATAACATCCGGGGATCGGTTCCGGTTGGTCAGCATGTGGTGGTGATTGGTGGCGGCAACGCAGCGGTGGACGCCGCCCGCACAGCCCGGCGTCTGGGCGCGGAATCGGTGACGATCGTCTATCGCCGCACACGCGAACAGATGCCGGCCTATGAAGAGGAAATCGAGGAGGCGGAGAAGGAGGGCATCCATCTGCAAATGTTGACGGCGCCGGTCGAGGTGGTGCGCGAGGACGGGGCGGTGAAGGGCGTCCGCTGCCGGCACATGAAGCTGGGCGAATTTGATCGGTCGGGCCGACGACGCCCAGCCGATAGTGACGAGGAGGAGTTCGTGCTGCCCGCCGATCAGGTAATCGCCGCGATTGGCCAGTCCCTCGATGTCGCATCGATGTCGGATCAAACCCTGACGCTGCGTCGGGATGGCTACATCAGCATCGATCCGGTCACGATGCAGAGTAGCGTGGACTGGATCTTTGCCGGCGGTGACGCGGCTTCCGGTCCGGCCTCCGTCGTGGAGGCCGTCGGGGCAGGGGAGCGGGCTGCGGTCGGCATTGACCTGATGTTGACGGGCAAGAACCACGCCTTCTGGCGTGAGGAAAGGGCGAATACTACGGCGTTTGACCCGGATGCGGACCCGAGCACGGACGATCGTGAACCTCAGCCGCTGATTCCGGTGGAGCGCCGGTGCAATAACTTTGATGAAGTGGAGCTGCCGTGGAATGAACCCACCGCCGTGCGGCAGGCGAAGCGCTGTCTGCGCTGTGACTATCGCGAGGTGGTGCATACCTGGTAACCGGGAAGAGGAGATCGCACATGTTGAACTGCGTCATCAACGGAAAGGCCGTCTCGGTCGAGGCGGGCACCAGTATTTTGGAGGCCGCCCGCACGGCGGGGGTGCGGATTCCCACGCTCTGCTATCTGGAGAACGTCCAGGCCATCGGCGCGTGCCGCGTCTGCATTGTGGAAGTTGAGGGGGTGAAGGATCTCGTCGCGGCCTGTGTCATGCCGGTCGCCGAAGGGATGAAGATCCACACCAACAACCGGCGTGTGCGTGAAGCCCGCAAGACGGTGGTGGAATTGTTGCTGTCGGAGCACGAAGGCGTCTGCATGGTCTGCGATCGCAATGAGGATTGTGAATTGCAAAGCCTCGCCCGCGAGTTGGATATTCGCGAGTTGTGCTATCAAGGGGAAAAGGCCTTGCGCAGCCAGGACCAGACCACGCCCGGGCTGGTGCGGGATAGTGCGAAGTGCATCATGTGCCGCCGTTGCGTCACCATCTGTGCCGAGGTGCAGGGCGTCTCTGCGCTCTTTCCGCAAGGCCGCGGTTTTCACACCACGATCGGGCCGGCCTTTGGGGGCGGGCTGGACACGGTGACCTGCGTGCAGTGCGGTCAATGCGCTGCCGTCTGTCCGGTCGGCGCCATTTCGGAACGCGACCAGACCGAGGAAGTGTGGAACGCGCTGGACGATCCCGACAAGTTCGTGGTGGTGCAGACGGCGCCCGCCATTCGCGCCGCATTGGGCGAATGCTTTGACTACGAACCGGGCACGCAAGTCACCGGGAAGATGATTGGCGCTTTGCGGGCGCTCGGTTTTGACGCCGTATTCGATACCGATTTTACGGCTGATCTGACGATCCTAGAGGAGGGCACGGAACTGTTGACCCGGCTCAAGAAAGCGTTGGTGGATGGGGATACGTCGGTGGCCTTGCCCATGTTCACGAGTTGTTCGCCCGGCTGGATCAACTACATGGAGCATTTTTATCCCGACATGCTGCCGTATCTCTCCACCTGCAAATCGCCGCAGCAGATGATGGGCGCTTTGGTGAAGAACTATTATGCGCAGAAGATCGGTCGCAAGCCGGAAGAGATGTACATGGTGTCGGTCATGCCGTGTACGGCGAAGAAATTCGAGGCGCAGCGCGAAGAAATGAAATCCAACGGCGTCGCGGATGTGGATGTCGTCCTGACCACCCGCGAGTTAGGCCGGATGATTCATGCGGCCGGCATCGATTTCCGCGG
>SLAD01000132.1 GCA_007126995.1 Kiritimatiellia bacterium
GGCCAAGGCCGCGAAGTCTTCAAGCTGGGTGGCAGTGACATCGTAGCTGAAGGCTGTGTGGTGGGCGCCGCCGGCGTGGATCCAGGCGGTCGCGGCGGTGGCGAGATCGGGCGCGGGCTGCCAGATTGCCCGGGCCACGGGCAGGCGGGGCAGGGGCTGTTCCGGTGCGACGACTTCAACCGGGTTGACCACGAGACGAAAGCGGTCACCCAAGTCGACCACCGTCGCATTCAATGCCGCACCGGGATGCGCGTCGAATACGAGGCGCACCGGATCCTCGCGGTCACCGATGCCGAGCGGATGAATCTCGCAGCGTGGTTGATCGGCGGCAATGCTGGGACAAATCTCCAGCATGTGCGCGCCCAGCACCAGATGGTTACCGGGCTTGAGGTGATAGGTATAGTCTTCCATGAATGACGTGCCGCCGGTGCGTCCGGCGCCCATCACCTTCAGGGCGCTGACCAGCGCCGCGTGTTTCCAGTCGCCTTCCGCGCCGAATCCGTAGCCGTCCGCCATCAGGCGCTGCACGGCCAAACCGGGCAGTTGCCGGAGGCCGACCAAATCCTCAAATGTATCCGTGAAGGCCCGGGCTCCAACCTCTTCCAAAAAAGCGCGTAGGCCCAACTCGATCCGCGCCGCCACGCGCAAATCCGCGCGACGCTGGCCGTCCGGGCGGAGCGTCGGCGCCATCGCGTAGGTGTCGTCATATTCGGCACACAAGGCATCGGCCGCCGCGTCGTCAATCGCCTCCATGCGCGCCACCAATTCGCCGATGCCGTAGCCATTGACGGTGTAGCCGAAAGTGATCTGAGCCTCCGTCTTGTCGCCTTCGGTGACCGCCACGTTGCGCATGTTGTCGCCCAGTCGCGCCACCTGCAGGGTCTGCTGATCCTGCCAGGCCGCCGCCACGCGAATCCAGTCGCCGATCTGTTCGCACACCGCCGCGTCTTCCCAGTGACCGACCACCACCTTGCGGGTCTTGCCCAGGCGGGTGCAGATATAGCCGAACTCGCGATCACCGTGGGCGGACTGATTCAGGTTCATGAAGTCCATGTCAATCGAGGCCCAAGGAATATCGCGATTGTACTGAGTATGCAGATGGAGGAAGGGCTTGCTTAACTGCTTCAATCCGGCAATCCACATGCGGGCAGGCGAGAAGGTGTGCATCCAGAAGATCAGACCAATGCAGTTCGGAGCCGCATTCGCCTCACGGCAAACCGCCGTGATTTCGTCGGCCGTGGTGACCAGAGGTTTCGGGATCACCCGCGCCGGCGAGGCGGCTTCATTGTCGAGGGCCTGGGCGATTGCGGTGGCGTTGGCCTGCACCGTCTTGAGCGGGCCTGGCCCGTAAAGATGCTGACTGCCGGCCACAAACCAGACTTCAAACGCGTCATACGTTTTATTCATGCGGGGACGACTCCTTCCTTTCAGTAGCCGGTTGTCCGTAATAGGCCTGCGCGCCGTGCTTGCGGTTGAAGTGTTTGGCCACGATACGCGGGTCCAGCGGGGCGGGGGCGGGATCGCGGTGGGCTCCCATCAGCAGGGCCATGCGGGCGACTTCCTCGAGGGCGACCGCATTGTCGATGGCCGCGCGCAGTGTTGTCCCCCAGACAAACGGGGCATGGCCGGGCAAGAATGCCGCCGGCATATCCAGCGGGTTCAACCCTTCGGCCTGAAACGTGTCGACAATCGAAACCCCCGCCGCGTGCTCGTAGGTCCCCTCGATTTCATCGGCGCGCAACGGACGCGCTACCGGAATGGCGCCGTTAAAGTGATCGGCATGGGTAGTGCCGTAGCAGGGAAGCGGACGCGCGAGCTGTGCCCAGGCCGTGGCGGATGGGGAATGCGTGTGTACGATCGCGCCGATGTCCGGGAACGCGCGGTAAAGGTGAAGATGAGTGGGCGTGTCCGAGGACGGGCTGAAGGATCCTTGCTGAACATTTCCAGTGTCCAAATCGCAAATCACGATGGCTGCCGGTGTCAATTCCGCGTACGGGACACCGCTGGGTTTGATGGCCATCACCCCCCGCTTGCGATCCACGGCGCTGACGTTACCCCAGGTGAGTGTGACCAGGCCGTGTTGAACGATGGCCAGATTCGCCTCACAGACGTGCTTCCGCAGCTTCGTATATTTCATGACCGCACCTCATCGCGCAGGCTGAGCAATTCTTTCATTACCAACGCCAGATCATCGGCGCCCGCTGTTCCGAAGGCATCATGGAGTCGATGGTATAGCGCGTACAATTTTTCGTAGGTGCGCGCCGCCGCGCGGCGGGGGGTAAACCGTTCCGGTTGTATCGCGGTCATGGCCCGGGCCGCTTGCGTGAACGTGGTATGGCCGCCGGCGGCCCGCCCGGCCACCACTGCGCCGGCCATTGCCGCGCCCAGCGCGCACGTTTGGGCGCTGCGCGAGATTTCCACCGGTCGGTTGAGCACGTCGGCATAGATTTGCATCGTCATCGGGCTCTTCATGGCAATCCCCCCGCAATTTACCACGCGCTTGATGGCGACGCCATACTCCTCGAACCGATCCACAATGGTGCGCGCGCCGAAGGCGGTGGCCTCGATCAAGGCCCGGTATATTTCGGCGGGTGTGCTGTGCAGGGTCAGGCCCAGGATCAAGCCCGTCAGCCGTTGATCGACCAGCACC
>SLAD01000032.1 GCA_007126995.1 Kiritimatiellia bacterium
ACTCACCGTCCCTGGAATCCTTATTGCAGGCGTGAATGACTCCGCTGCGCGGCGCACCAGCATCAGTAACGTGTATATGATCGGCCGATCCGACGGTGCGCCCTGGGCCTGGCTGGAAGAGCACAACATCGGGCATGAACGCGGCAACGCCGAGGCCCTGCTTTTCGCGTTCTACGCCGAAGTGATCGAACAGCGCTATCCCACAAACCTGTATCCGTCAGCCGTATCGCAACCGACGCTGCTGCCTGTCGTAGAAAACGACGGCTGGCTGGTCAGCAGCTCTCCCGCTGACTGGGCAACCGGTTTTTGCGAGATCCAGCCGTCCGCCGGTTATGTGGGCGACAAAAACGCATACGGCTGGGTGCCCAGCGAAGATACTGCCCATCTCTTCCGTGCCGTGGCCTCGTATGACACCACAGTCAGCACCGGTTTCAATCCGGTGCAAAAGCCAATACTAACCCGGTTCCCAATTGATCCCATCGAGAGTTGGGGGGGACGCGGCCGCCTCTATTATCCGGGCCGAACAATTCACTACGAAGTGGACATCGCACCGACCATTACCGATTGGACCAAGATCGAATTCTTCGACGGCGCCACCAAGTTGGGCGAAGCCTTGAATGAAGGCTCGAACACGATAATCGCGGACTTGCTGCTCGACGATGAGCAAAGCAACAACAGTGTCCATGCCGTCTTGACCCTGAGCAATGCCACGCAGCGCACGTCCAGCATCAACATGCTGCAGTCCGACACGCTGCGCACGCCGGACATCCCCACGAACCTCGATTCCAACAACGCCGACGAGGGCGTGCCGAGCGCTTCCGCTAACCACACGTTTTCCTGGGGCTTGCCGACCAATGTCGCGTCCGTGACGGGCTATAGCTGGGTGATAAATGGCGGGGCGGACGAGGAATCGCAGGGCACGACGACGTCCGTGACATATGAGAATCTGCCAAACGGCGAGCATGTATTCCGCGTGCGCGCCCGCGCCAACAATGTTTGGGGTCCGTCGGCCAGCTTCACCTTGCTCGTGGACGCCACGCCGACTATCGAAGTGTCCGATACTGCGCTGGACATGGTGGCCGTCGCGTCGGCGACGTTCAACGTGTGGATGAGTGGGCCGTCAGATGCCGGGACCACCGTAAGTGTGGTCCGCACATCGGGCGATGTGGAGTTCGACGTCCAGGGCGGGGCCACGCTGGTCTTTACGCCCGCCAACTGGACCACGCCGCAAACCGTGACCATCGCGAAGAACGAACCGTACGATCCGGACGAGGGCGGAGCGGTCTTTACCTTGACCGCGCCCGGCAGTGAGCCAGTTGAAATTACGGTGAGCGGTTACGATCCGCCGTCGAGCCTGCTCTACTATGAGGGGTTCGACTACACAGAAGGCATCAATTTAAACGGCGCGAATGGCGGAACCGGCTGGGGTGGCGCGTGGGACAAAGGTGGAGCCGGCGGCGCGGCCGGTGACATTCAAGCCGATGGCCTGACCTATTCCCAAGGTGGGGTTAGTCTGGAGGTGGCGGGGCGCTCGTTTCGTAACGCCAATGGCGGGGTTCATCATCGGCGTGAGTTGAGCGGCTCCTACTCATCGAATGACGATACAACGTTGTGGTTCAGCTTCCTGGCATACGGGGTATCAGGGAGCCGAGCGGTGATCGACTTCACGACCGACGGCAATGCCTATAACCGCTTGGGCGTGGGCATGCTGCCAGCTTCCGCAAATTGGCAGGTCGGCAATGAGTTGTGGAGTGCGGGCACGGATACGGGCATTGCGTTCTCCACCGACGCGGCCAGTCCTGACCTGATTCTGGGACGCATCCAGTTAAATGCCGTTGGTAATGATGTCCTGGATGTGTGGATCAACCCATCGCTTTCCGCGCCGCCCGCCGGCGCGGCCGATGCCCAACGCACGGGCAATTGGACGTTCGACCGGTTCCGCGTTCACGGCGCGAGCGCGAATCATATCGGCCTGGACGAAATCCGGATTGGCGAAACGTGGAGTTCGGTAGTCGGTTCGAGTGATGACGGAGAGCCACCGGCACCCGGCGGGCCGACAATCGATACGCAGCCGGCGAGCGTTATGATCAACGAAGGCCAATCCACCACACTGAGCGTTGTGGCGACAACCAGCGAGGGCGAGTTGACCTATCAATGGTACAAGGGCGCCAGCGGGGCGACCGATAACCCGATCACCAATGCGACGAACGCAAACTATACGACGCCCGCGCTCAACACGCCGGGAACCTACGATTATTGGGTGCTGGTCGGTGATGACAACGATACCGTGGCATCGGCTACGGCGACCGTGACCGTGCTGGAGGAGGGGGCACTTGAGCCGTTGACCATTCTTTGGTTCGGCAACAGCCTTTCGCCGAACACGCTGCGCGACACGATCAATGCCGCCGCGCAGGCGGCGGGCTACCCGCAGCATACGTATCATGTGCAGCAGGTGATGGGAGCGGATATCCAGGGACACTTGGACAAAATTGATGAAGATGGAGCGGGAAATATCATCGCTTCCCAGCCTGCAGGCTCGTGGGATATCGTCATTATCCAAGGCGCATCATTGGAGTCCTCCTCCATGGGCGGAGAAACCCGAGACACGTTCATTACAAACTCGATCACTTTATACAATCTTGTCCAC
>SLAD01000349.1 GCA_007126995.1 Kiritimatiellia bacterium
ATCGACGCATCGTCCAGGACGAACGCAACGAGGACATCACGCTGATTTCGTATGAGCACATCACCGAGCGCACGTTCGGACAATGGTCGATGGCCTATGTCCGCGCAGATGGCGTGGACGCGAAGATTCTTAAGAAGCACAAGGTGGATCAAGACTTTGATCCTTTTAGTGTCACGCCGAAACAGGCCATCGGTCTCCTGCGCGATATGGCGCGCGAGCGCGCCGCCTTCCTAGCCCAGCAGCAGAAGGGAGAGTAGGCTCGGCGGGCAACTCGCACCTACAGCGTTTCCACAAAGGCCCGAATCTCATCGCGCACGCGGCGATAATGTTGCATGGCTTCCTCTTCCGTCTCGGCTTCCTGGGCCAGGCGCGGGGGATCATCAAAGTTGTGATGAATCGTTCGCTTTGCCCCCGGGAATACGGGGCAGGTTTCGTTCGCCCGGTCACAAACGGTGACGGCGAGATCGAGCGGCACACCGTTCAGCGCATCAATGTGCTTTGACGCTTGTGTAGAGATGTCGACGCCCGCCTCCGCCATCGCTTTTATTGCTAGTGGATTCAGGCCGTGCGGATCGGTGCCCGCCGAGTAGGCTTCGATTCGATCAGCGCACAAATGGCGTGCCCAACCTTCCGCCATTTGACTGCGACAAGAATTCCCGGTGCACAAGAATACGACATGCTGTTTCGTCATCGTTCTCCCCTTCAGGATATTTAGTAATTCCGTAGCCGCCGTCGTTAGACGGTAGATTGTTCTACCGAGCGAACAGGAATCCACGTCCTAACGGACGCGGCTACTCTTTAAGTTAGACCGCTCTAATCAACGTACGGTTTCGGCCACCGCGTCCTCGCGCGGGAACCAGTGTTTCGTTCGCACACAGATCTTGACCAACCACAACATCAACGGCACTTCAATAAGGACGCCCACCACCGTGGCCAGTGCCGCGCCTGACGACAACCCGTACAACATGGTGGCGGTGGCAATAGCGACCTCAAAATGATTGGAGGCCCCGATCATGGCGGACGGTGCAGCGTTCTCGTACGAGAAGCGAAAGAAGCGAGCCAAGCCGTAGGTGATCGCGAAGATCAAAACGGTCTGAATCGCGAGTGGGATCGCAATCCAGAGAATGGTCAGCGGATTATCGACGATGACATCACCCTTGAAGCTGAACAGGAGCACCAGTGTGCCCAACAAGGCGATGATGGAGATAGGCGTCAGTACATGCAGGAACTTGGTTTGGAACCACTCCATGCCCTTGGCCCTAATGATCCACTTGCGGGTAAAGTAGCCGGCCACCAAGGGTAACGCCACATAGATGCCAATTGAGAGCAGTAAGGCCTCCCACGGCACCGGCATGGCGTTCACGCCGAGCAGCCACCCGCCCAGCAATCCATACAGCACCAGCATGGTGAGTGAATTGATCGCCACCATCACTAATGTCAGGCCTTGATTACCGCGCGCGAGGTAGCCCCACATCAAGACCATCGCCGTACAGGGTGCGATGCCGAGCAAAATGGCGCCGGAAATATACGAGCGCCACAGTTCGACCTCCGTGCCATCCTTCAACACATCCACGCCCGGGATGAAGTCGCGGAAGAGCACGCCAAGGAAGAGCCAGGCGATCCCGAACATCGTGAACGGCTTCACGCACCAGTTCATGAACAGGGTCAGCATAACGGGCTTCGGCGTCTTGCCCGCTTTCACCACTTCGGCAAAATCGATTTTCACCATGATGGGATACATCATGAAGAAGAGGGCGATGGCGATCGGGATGGAGACCACCGGCGCGTCGTCGACATAGATTGCCATCCCGTCCAGCGTGGTGGCCAAGCCGGGCGCAATGCGACCCAGAATGATGCCGCCCAAAATACAGAGGGCCACCCAGAGGGTCAGATAACGCTCAAAGATATTGAGCCTCTTTTCAGGATCAGGACTTACGGTTGCACAGGTCATTGTTTCTCCTCCTCTTAGAATGATGTACGGCGGCCGCGATGGCGGCACAGGTTAAGCCAGCAGGTCGACAATTTGTTCCGGCGACAATACCTTTCCTGCGCTTCTGACATTTCCATCCACGGCAATGGCGGGTGTGGTAAGGACGCCGTATGCAACGATATCAGCGACCTTTTCGACTTTCTTGACAGAGGCCTCTACGCCCATCGACGCAACCGCTGCTTGGGCATTTTCGTATAGCTTTCGACACTTGGGGCAACCGGTACCCAGAATACTGATTTCTTTCATCTGCTTGTTCCTTTCCGCTCCTCTGTTTACCCCATGACCCAGCCAAAAATTAGACCTGCCAGCGTAGACATCGCAACAACGAGCGCAACGAAGGTCAGGGTCTTTTTCAAACCCAGAATGGAGTGAATAACCAACATATTGGGCAACGATAGGGCGGGCCCTGCGAGTAGGAGGGCCAAAGCAGGTCCCTGCCCCATTCCGCTGTCCATTAGCCCACGCAGAATCGGCACCTCGGTCAGTGTCGCGAAATACATCAGCGAACCGGTGATCGAAGCGAAAAAGTTTGTCCAAAGGGGCCACAGCGAGGCAAGCCAGGCCGGCATGGTCGATTCCCCGCCGACGATACCCCAGAAGACCGCCGGGTCGTCGCCGACCAGCGCTTGAATCCACCGATTGGGAATGATGC
>SLAD01000110.1 GCA_007126995.1 Kiritimatiellia bacterium
ATCGCGAATTCCAACCCCAGAATAGCAAAGGTCGCCGTGGTGACACCCCAAACGATGAGGATTTCCCAGAACTTGCCACGGATGTAATTGCCAATCTGCCGATCCACTTCCTGCCAGACTTGCTGTGTGAGACGACGATCTTCAGGCATCAGATTCGAAAACCAAGTCACGATCGCCGTTTTATCCTTCAGGAAGAAGAATACCATCAGCGGCATCAGCACTAAATAGACCACAAACAAAATCAACCCACGCACCGAAGCGACAGAAATCGATACGACGCGAGTCGCAAACTGACGCTGCTCCTGATAGAGGGTGTCGATGAGTCCGTTGACCTGTTCCCTTGACACAATTTCCGGGTATCGTTCCGGTAACTGAATTAGCTCCATTTGCGCCCACGAAATCATTTTGGGCAACTGCTGCACGACTTGCACAATCTGACGTGACAGCATTGGCAGCAGCGCGAACAGCGCAACAAGCAGGAAGGCCATAAACACGCTAAAGACCACCAACACGGCCATGCGGCGGGGTAATCTCCGGCTTTCCAGCGTCCCGACGATGCCTTCGAGTAAGTAGGCTAGAACAACACTGGCGAGCACCGGGGCGAGGATGCGCCCCATGAAGAGAATGATAAACGCGCCCAGCAGCAGGAACGCCGACAAGATTACCACTTGCGGGTCGGATAGATTTCGGCGGAACCATTCGCGAATGACTTGCATGCTTTATTCTTTTCTGCGGAGAGCCAGGTAATTTTGTACGTAGTCTTTTACGCCATCTTCCAGTGATGTAAAGGCATGATCATACCCCGCCGTTCGAATCTTATCCATTTCCGCCTGCGTAAAATACTGATACTTGTCGCGCAGGCTCTCCGGCATCTCAATGAACTCGATATTCGGTTCGCGGCCCATGGCCTTAAATACCGCTTCGGCGAGTGCCTTCCACGAGCGCGCCTGTCCCGTGCCACAGTTGAATAGGCCGGACACCTCCGGATGTTCCATCAGGTAGAGCGTCAAATCGACCGCATCTTTGACATAGACAAAGTCGCGCACCTGCTCGCCGTCGGCGTAATCTGGTTTATAGGACTTGAAAAGGCGAACGCGCCCGGAATCCAGCACTTGCTCATAAGCCTTGTGTACAACGGAGCGCATGTCCTCTTTGTGGTCTTCATAGGGGCCGTACACGTTGAAATACTTCAGGCCGGCGATCATGCGGAAGAGCCCGGCGCGTAGCGCCCAAAGGTCGAACATATGCTTCGAATAGCCGTACATATTGAGGGGCCGCAAGGTCGTCGTCACAGCGTCATCGTCCGAATAGCCCAGCGAGCCGTCGCCGTAGGTGGCGGCGCTGGACGCATACACGAACCGTGCGCCGTGCGTGAGGCACCACTCGCACAGCTCACGCGTGACGCGGTAGTTGTTGTCGGCCAAATACGAGGCATCGCGCTCGGTGGTGGCACTGCAGGCGCCCATATGAATGATTGCGCGCACCCCGTCGATCCGGTCAGCAAGGATGCGCTCCCGAAACGCCGCCTTATCGAGGTAGTCCTCATAGCGGAGGCCGACGAGGTTTTGCCATTTTTCGGACGTGCCGAGGTCATCGACCACGAGAACATTGTCGATGCCACGCTCGTTCAGGCCGACCACTAGGTTACGCCCGATAAATCCGGCGCCGCCGGTTACTATGATCTTGCCGTTCAATTTGCTCCCACTTCCTTAGCGCTCCCGTGAACCATAGGCCTCACGGATACGTTCAATGGTATTGGTCGTTGATCGATCGGCCAGTAATGGCGCGAGGACCACGCGCCCCCCATGCGCCTCAACGACCTCACGGCCGCTGACATAATGCGCCCAGTCCTCCCCCTTGACGAGAATATCCGGCAACAATTGCGCGATCAGCTCGGCGGGCTCATCCTGATCGAAGATAACGACGCCATCAACGCACTCCAATGCAGCCAGCACCAAGGCGCGGTCCGCTTCGGGGTTCACCGGCCGTAAGTCGCCCTTGCCCTTCTTGACTGAACGGTCCGAGTTGAGCCCGACGATCAGGCGATCCCCTTGCTGCCGGGCAAACGTCAAATAGGACACATGCCCGGCATGCAGGATATCGAAACAGCCGTTGGTAAAAACGACCTGCTGGCCATCCTCGCGCCATTGCGAGCGCCAAGCCATGACCTCCGCAGCGGAGCCAATCTTTTCGGCAGGCGCTCGCATAAACCGGTTCACGCCTTCATATTGTCGGCAACGGCCTGCCCGAACTCGCTACACTTCAGCAAGGTGGCGCCCTCCATCAGCCGCTCAAAGTCGTACGTGACCGTCTTATTGCTGATGGTCGTCTCCATGCCCTGCACAATCAGGTCGGCCGCCTCGGTCCAGCCCATGTAACGGAACATCATTTCGCCTGACAGCACCAGCGACCCCGGATTGACTTTATCTTGATTCGCATACTTCGGCGCGGTGCCGTGCGTGGCCTCGAAGATCGCCGCACCGATCTCGTAGTTGATATTGGCGCCCGGAGCGATACCGATACCACCGACACAGGCGGCTAAGGCGTCCGAAATGTAGTCCCCGTTGAGATTCATCGTCGCGATCACATCGTACTCATTCGGACGGGTCAGGATTTGCTGCAGGAAGGCATCGGCGATGAC
>SLAD01000164.1 GCA_007126995.1 Kiritimatiellia bacterium
ACGCACGATCAAAATTCTTGGCGCGCATCGGCCCAACCTGAAACAGGGTGTGGGACGCGCCGAAGGCGGAGCCATCGTATAGCCCGAAATTTTCGCCCCACGCTTGCGGCGACCACACTTCCTCGAATACAAATTGCGCCGGATCAATATGGATGTCATGCGACGCCAACCGCGCCAGCACCTGCGCGCGCACGTCGGCAACGGCTTGATCCCAATCCATCGGCCCCAACTCGCTCAAGCGCGGGGTGGGCACCAACACGAACACGGCGGTGTCCCCCGCCGGTGCAAGTGAGGCATCGGTGTCAGACGGCACACTGACATAGAACGGCAAGTTGCGCGGGATGCGACCGCGCTCCAGCAGGTCAGCGAAGGAATCCTTGAAATCGTCCGGCAAGAAGATGGTGTGATGCTTGATGTTGTCTACCTTGCCCTTGATCGCCCAGTAATACGTGATCACGCCTGGCGTCATCCCCATCTTGGTCGGCTTGGAGCGTCCGAGCAAATGGGTTTGCGTGGTCGGCACGTCCACGTTCGAGACCACCACCGGCCAGTCCGCCGTCGAACCGTCCTTGAACGCCAAACCGGTGACGCGACCGTCAGCGGTAACAATGCTTGAGACGGGTTTACTCGTTTCAATCGTCACACCCAATTCGCGGGCAAGGCGCTCCATGCCCTCGACCAGTCCGTAGACCCCGCCTTTGGGCAGCCATAGACCGTAGGCCAGTTCGCCGTAAGGCAAGATTGAGAAGAGGCCCCGCAACGTCCAGGGCGAGCCGCCGAGATACATGGCGTAGGAGCCGAGCGCTTCGCAAATGCGCGGGTTGCGAAAGAAACGATTCAGTTCGCTGTAGAGTGATCGCCAGACCGCCGAGCTGCGCATCTCTTTGAAGTTCATGGCGGCCGCCCATTTGATGGGGTTATCCTCATTGCGGCGGACAAGCTTCTGGAACGAGAGATTGTATTTGAATTCGGCGTCGGCCAGAAACGCCATCAGGCCCGGCGACGAGCCGGGTTCGAGTCGCTCGCACTCCTCGCGCAAGCGGTCAATCTGACTTGAGAGGGTGAAGTTGCCGCCCTCCGGCCAGACGAACCGGATGGAGGGATCGACCGGGATCAACTCGACATAATCCTCGAAGCGATGCCCGGCGGCTTCAAACAACTCTTCGAAGACCCACGGATAGTTCAGCAGCGAGGGGCCGGTGTCGAAACGGAAACCGTCCCGCTCGATCAGGTTGGCGCGGCCACCGACACGCGGCTGCGCTTCGTACAGGGTCACTTGATAGCCGGCCAATTGCAGGTGGATGGCGGCGCTGAGGCCGCCGAGGCCGCCACCGATGATGGCGGCACGGCGTGCGGATGTAGTTGGTTCAGTCGTGTTCATGGTAAGAGGTAAGCGAGCGGTATTTTCCAGCATTTTGACGCAGGTAGAACCTGCCATTTTTCGCGTAGGGACACACTTTCCCGGTGTCCCAAGCCGCGTTCATTTTCGAGAATGCGCCGGTTCAAGCGACCGTAGACATCGATGCAGGCTTGAATTGCGATGCGACTGTCGGCGGCAAAGGCATCGAGGTTGTCGGCGGCGAGGCGATAATAGCGATCGGCCTCCCGCGCCATCGTTTTCACCACCCGCACAATCGCCTCTTGATGAGCGGGATCGCGAGCATCGGCTTCGGTCACCCCTTCAGCGTCCAAAAGATCGCGCGGCAGATAGACGCGATCGCGTTGCTGGTCCTCGCCGACGTCGCGCAGGAAGTTGGTGAGTTGCAGCGCAATGCCGAGATCTTGCGCCGCCTTGAGGGTGCGATTGAAGTCGTCCGGTTTCTCCGCGCCGTAAACATAGGCGAGAAAGTAGCCAACCACGGTGGCGCTGCCGTAGACATAGGACTGAATCAGCGCGTCCATGGTGTCGAAGCGGCGCGGAGTAATGTCCATCTCCATCGCCTTGAGGAAGGAGCGATAATGCTCCGGCGGGATGTTGGCGCGGCGGACGACTTCCGCGAAGCCGGCCAGAAAGCAGGGCACCTCAGCACGCAACGATTCCTGCAAACTGCTGCAATTGAGCGCTTTTTCATAGGCGTTGCGCCAGTCATTCAGTCGTTGGCGTCGCTCATCGCTACTCAACGGAAACGTATCCACCACTTCGTCGGGGTAACGGACCGTGGCATAGATCACCTCCACTTGATCGCGCTTGAGGCGTGGGAGAAAGCGGCTAACGATGAAGAAGCTGGTGGTGTAGCGGCGCATCGCTCGCCGGGACGCCCGCACCACGCGGTTCCAGGCGCGTTCTTCGCTGGTGGCGCGCAAAGCGACTGCGCGGGCACGCTGCTCTAAGGCGTGCCACTCGGCCTCCGTCCAAACCACCACGCGGCGGGGTAAGGACAAGGCGCTCGGGGCACGTTCTGTTGCCGTTGTTGTCATGGTGTCGAGATAAGTGGTCTTGATCATCGCATAAATGGTCGAGAAAACGGGAATAACTTAACCCGCAAAATAGATCAAGGGGTAGCTATCCGGCAGAAAGCGCAGACATGGGCAGGAATGCCCATGTTCCCATCCGGCAGAGCAAGGACATTCCTATCCTTGCAAACCCGCAAAATCGCTCAAGGGGCAGCTATCCGGCAGAAAGCGCAGACATGGGCAG
>SLAD01000142.1 GCA_007126995.1 Kiritimatiellia bacterium
CGCCGCGATCGGCTCTAAAGTCGGCCAATTGGTGCAGGTCTCGCGCAAAAAGTTGCGCACGTTCGTCGC
Organism: Kiritimatiellia bacterium; assembly: GCA_007126995.1. Taxonomy (GTDB): domain Bacteria; phylum Verrucomicrobiota; class Kiritimatiellia; order SLAD01; family SLAD01; genus SLAD01. The sequence goes on from SLAD01000142.1 coordinate 70, forward strand.
CTGCGGCGCGGCAGCCGGATTAGCCGCTACGTTCAATGCGCCGATTGCCGGCTCACTCTTCGCCGTCGAGGTCATTCTGGGACAATTCGGCGTTGCCCAATTCGGCCCGATCGTGATTTCCGCGGTTATCGCCACTGTCATTTCCCGCTACTATCTCGGCGGCGAGGCGGTCTTTTCTGTGCCGGGCTACGAGTTGGTCAGCATGGTCGAGCTGGGACCCTACCTGTTGTTAGGCGTGTTATGCGGGCTCGTCTCAGTGTTGCTGATCCGCACGCTGTATGGCGCGGAGGACGCCTTCGAGCGTGTTCGGCGCGTGCCGAGTTGGGTGAAACCGGCCATTGGCGGCCTGATGATCGGCTGCATCGGTTGGTTGGTTCCGCATATCTATGGTGATGGCGAGTTTGTCATCAACATGATCCTCAACAATCAAGTGGGGTGGGGCCTGCTGGCGATCCTGTTGGTCGTGAAGTTGGCAGCGACGGTGATCACGCTGGGCTCCGGTGGCAGCGGTGGCGTGTTTGCCCCGTCGCTGTTCCTGGGCGCGGCGGCGGGCGGACTGGTCGGCTATGGCGTCACATGGATGCTGGGCGACGCGGCTGGTGCGCCGGGCGGTTACGCCTTGGTGGGCATGGGCGGCCTGGTGGCCGGCACCATCCACGCGCCGATTACCGCCATCATCATGATCTTTGAGATCACCAACAGCTACGACATTATCCTGCCACTGATGTTGGTCTGTATCATTAGTATTCTGGTGGCGACACGTTTCCATCCCGAATCGATTTACACCACGAAACTGATGCGCCAGGGCATCGACTTGTTTGGCGGACAATCACTCGACGTTTTGAAGCAGTTCTTTGTGCACCACGTGGTGCATCAGGATTACACCGCGCTGCCGGCCCAAACACCGGCCGCAGAAATTATTGATCGTGTCATTGAAGGGGAGCGGACCCAGTTCTATGTTGTAAGCGAAACACAGCAGCGCCTGGTGGGCGTGGTCTTGCTGAGCGAGTTGAGTCGCGTCATGTCGCGGCGCGGTGGCTTGGAACAGATTCTGTTGGCTGAAGATCTCGCGCGCAGCGAAGTGCCGGTTTGTACGCCGAAAGAGTCGCTTAATCGGGCCCTATTGAAGTTTGAACAATCCGGCATGACCGAGTTGCCGGTCGTCGAGGACGAATTCTCCCGCAAGCTGGTCGGTGTGGTGCGCTATCAGGAACTGATCTCACTCTACAACGCCGAAATCATGAAGCGTGACACCACGGATGCGTTGGCGACGCGGCTCGGATTGTCGGATCGAATGGAGAAGGTCCGCATTGCTGAGGGTATCGCGATGGTGGAGTGGGAACCGCCGCTGCCGATGTGGGGCAAGACCTTGGCGGAACTGCAATTACCGACGCGATACGGTGTGCGCGTGATGATGGTCAAGCGGCGCGAAGGCACGAAGCAGGATATCGTGCCGCTGACGCCGGGGCCCGAATTCCGCATTCAGGAAGGGGACACCCTAATCATCTTCGGCGCCGACGAGGCGCTGAACCGAATGACCTGACGCCGTGCAGCGGTGAAACAGTGAAGAGAGCAGACATGCGATTTGATGGCATTAAACGAATGTATGGCGATGACGGGGCGGAACGCCTCCGGCAGGCCCATGTGCTGATCGTCGGCATCGGCGGCGTGGGGTCCTGGGTGGCGGAGGCGCTGGTCCGCTCCGGTATCGGCGGGATCACGCTGGCCGATCCGGACGAGGTCTGCGTGTCGAATATCAATCGGCAGATTCAGGCCCTGGACGGCACGGTCGGTCGCATGAAAGTCGAGGTCATGGCGGAACGGCTACGGGCGATCGCGCCGGACTGCGATGTCCGACAGGTGCCCAAATTCATCAATGAATCCTCGATCGAGTCGCTGTTTGACGGCCCCTGCGATTATGTTGCCGATGCGATTGACGGCGTGATGCCGAAGGCGGGTTTGATCGCGCGCAGTTGCCAGGCCGGCATTCCGGTGGTTACCTGCGGCGGATCGGGTGGCAAATGTGATCCCTCACTCGTCAGTGTGATGGACTTGGCGGCGACGTATAATGATCGGCTACTCGCCTTCGTGCGTAAGAAGCTGCGGCACGTATTCGATTTCCCCGCCACCGGCCCGTTCGGCGTACCCTGTATCTTTTCTCCGGAACCGGTGCGCTGGCCGACAGCCGATGAAAACTGTGCGCCGGAGACAGAGAACCCCTTGGCGGAGGAAGCCGGTAGCAGTTTGAATTGCGACGGGCGGCTGGGCGCGTTGACCTTTGTGACCGGCGTCTTCGGCTTTCACATGGCCGCCCACATCGTCAATGCGATAGCTGGCGTACCTTTCGTTGCAGAAGCTGCTCAACACAATGCGTGACGAGCGCGCGATCGACCTCGTGCCGCTCTTGTCGGCGGCCGAGACCGTCCGGATAGGTCACCGTCAATTGCCCGCCCAGATGCTCGCGGAAGTCGTCCAGGCCATTTAACAGTGTTAATTGGCCATCGCCCAATCGTTGCTGGAGTTCCGGGTGCTGTAGCACGAAGCCCGTGCGCTCCAATGCGTCGATCA
>SLAD01000188.1 GCA_007126995.1 Kiritimatiellia bacterium
CGCCGTACCGCCGATAAGAACTACTATAGGGAAATTCCGTCCGGTGTCAAGTATCGTGATCTCCGTGGGTTAGGCTGGTGGTGGCCCCGTGGGGGCTCTTTGGGCGGGGTTTGGCGGGGGTCAGGGCGCGGGGGCGAGCGCTGGTGGCGTGGGGAGCGGACGGTTTGTGCTGACGCTGGGCGAACTGGTGCGCCTCGCTCGGCCGTAACTGGCGAACGCGCTTGGGAGGTGCTGATGGTGATGGTCGAGCAGGAAGATTGACCGCGTTCGTTACGGTCCCCGATCTGTCGGGAGGTCGTCGTCGTCCGGGAACTCGTCTTGGGAGAAGTCGTCGCCAGGGGACTCCTGCACCACCTCGTCGTACACCTCTTCACAAGGTTCGCGGGCCGGGGCGATGGGCGGTGGAGTCGTTTCCAGATTCAAGTGCTTCAGGATCTTTGTGACGACATCTCGATCTGTAATGAACGCCAAGACCACCATCGACGTGGCGCACTTGGGGCACTCCAAACCATCGACGTGCAACACCCGTCGCAGAAGCTGAGCCCACAACGCCTTCCGCCTTGGCGGCAACGTCGCCTGGGCGGGTGGGTTCTCGCCGGGCTTGGCTTCTGCTGCGTCGTTTGGGTTCTCGCCGGGCTTGGCTTCTGCTGCGTCGGGTGGGTTCTCGCCGGGCTTGGATTCTGCTGCGTCGTTTGGGTTCTCGCCGGGCTTGGATTCTGCTGCGTCGTTTGGGTTCTCGCCGGGCTTCGGTTCCTGCTCTGGCTGTTCGGTTGGGTATTCCTGGAGCAACGGGCTTCCGTCGGGCTTGATGAACTCCGGCGCCTCGTCGTTGAACGGGCGCGGCAGACGGTGGCGAAAACGTGAGCGCGGGCTGAACACACCATGGGTGCGCACCAGGCGGGCGAACGGAGTCGGCAGAATCGCCGTGAGCCGACGCAACAGAGCGAGCGGCTCCAGGTGGAGCTCGGTATGGCCGGAGGCAGTGGGTTTGGGGAGTTTGTAACGCACCTTGCCGTCGTCCATGAGGGAGAAGCGCTCGGCCGAGAACGGGGGGCGCAAGCCATAGCTGCAGAGACGCTCCAGCTCGGGGCGGCTGAACGCCGGGACACACCGTCCGGCATGCAAGGAGAAATCGTCGAGGCGCGCAGTGAGCGGCTTGTTGGGGACCAGAGTTGCGGTTCTCTCGGGCGGCGGCGGGGTCGGGCTACGCAGTGCCTCCGCCACGCAAACGCGCAGGAGCTGCTCCTCGGGCTCGGCGAAGGGATCCTCTTCCCCACGCTCCTCCTTGTGCTTCTTAGCGACCTTGATCAGGCGCCGCGCAACCCGCGTCGTGAGATCCAAGATATCCTCGTCCGTAGGCTTGGGCAAGACGACGAAGCGCATCTTGCCTTCGGGGTCGTCGCCGAGCACGAACAGACCATCCGGGACGAGGGTGTGGGTGTGGGGATAGACTGTTAAGGCCCCAGTTGCTCGCTGCAGGAAGGAGATGGCGCCGGTTTGGCCGTTCTTGATACCGAGGCGGCGACCGCGCTTTCGCTGCCAGGTGAAGACGGTCTGGAGGAAGGCGTTGAGCATCTTGGTGAAGAAGCCCTTCTCCATCGCCAAGGGGAAGCGTAAAGCCCAGGGGAAGGAGAGGACGTATTGTCGGTATGGCACGATGGGGAGGACGCGATCCACCAAATCTGCGGCGAGATCTGCCCCGCGCCGGGACCAGCAGGAGGGGCAACATCTCGATTTACAACTGAAGGCGACAAACCGCTCGGTGCCGCAGGATGGGCACTTAAGGCGGGCGAAGCCTCGGCTCAAGTCGCCGCAGCGCAAATACTTGCGGAACTCGTTTTCGACGAACCGGGGGTAGCCGCTGCCGTCCGAGGACGCCCTGCGGCCCTCCTCCAGGAAGGTTTCGAGGTTGTTCCTCACGATGACGTGCAGGGCGGTCAGCTCCGGCTGACGGCGCTTGTAGGCGCCGGTGACGGATGGCGGCAGCGGGGCCGTCGCTGCCCCCGGCTCGCGCTCGTAGACGACCGCGGGTAACGGGGCTGGGTGACTGGGGCCGGCGGGCCGGCGCTTGTCGCTCGCGTCGCCGTTCATGCGACGGCGGCTGTGCAGAGACGATGCCAGCCTGATGTTTGCGTTGGGAGCGGTGGCAGGAGCGGCGCCGGTCAGGGCCCGCTTGGAGTCAGAAGACCCACGATTTCTGATTGTTGCGCGATCAGCTCGCGGAGGCGGGGGAACGGCCTGCCGGGAGACAGGAACGGCCCGTCAGTCCCGGTTCGAGACTCGGTCGTCCCGTCTCGTCCCGTTGTCGGACCATCACGATACACCCAGCGTGCGCTTCTTCTGTTGGTCCGAGCGCACGAGACCCGAACAGACCTTGCGACACCCCGAGTCTGAGTCGGGAGGACTAGATTGGCTCGATGAAGACGGGCGCGGCCGTGACCGGGACGGCACTCGCGGGCGCTGTCTGCTCAGGGAGGGTCCTGGCGGTTCCCTCTGCGGAGACCTCCGTCACAATGTGGGTCAGGTTGACGTTGGCAGCGGAGGTGTGGGGACTCAAGTCGATGAGCCGCGGACCGGTCTCGCTCCAGGCGACAAAGACATCCGGGCGCGCGGCGAAGGAGAACCGGA
>SLAD01000109.1 GCA_007126995.1 Kiritimatiellia bacterium
ACGGCGATTCAAGACAGCCTCATCCAGGGTATTCATTGTTTTAAGAGACAAAACCCACCACGAAGGCGATATTGAACTCACCGGGACGATACCGTGAGAAAGCAATATTCATCAATCCAGTTGAATTCACCTGATCATAACCCTTTACATGATTCCAGCCATAAAATATATTAATCTTTTCAACGAGGATTTTTTACATGGCGGAAAAACTCAAACAATATTACGAAACCAAAGCAGCACTTGAAAAACTCAAGAATGAACTTGAAAACCTCAGCCGCGATGAGGCACTGAAGGCTGATCTGGCCGTCAAAGAGGAAGTCCAGGCGGTTCTGGAGAAATATTCCCGGCAACCCGAAGACCTGATTGTATTATTTGATCTGGCCAGCGCAGAACCCGGCAAAAAGCCAATATCTGCAGCGAGTAAAGACAAGCGCCGCAAGCCCCGGGCCCTGAAAATTTACCGTAATCCCCACAGCGGTGAAGTCGTGAAGACACGCGGTGCGAATCATAAGGTGCTGAAAGCCTGGAAAGCCCAATACGGGGCGGAAGCGGTCGAGGGATGGCTGGAATCAAAATAAATTGAATGGGGACAGCGTGATCACGCTGTCCCGCACCTGCCTGTTCTGCTACAACCCGCGCCCAATCCCGTAATACCGGATGCCGAGTCTGGCCATCAGCTCCGGATCATAGAGATTGCGCCCGTCGAAGATGACCGGCTCGGACAGCTTCTGGCGGAGCAGTTCGAAATCCGGACTCCTGAACTCCAGCCATTCCGTCAGCACCGCCAACGCATCAGCACCTTCGATAGCCTGCTCAGCGCGTTCACATAGCACGAGATCCGGACGCTCTCCGTAAATCCGCCGCGTCTCCTCGCGGGCCTCCGGGTCGAAGGCCCGCACCGAGGCACCCGCTTCCCAGAGCGCCTCCATCAACACCCGGCTGGACGCCTCACGCATATCGTCGGTGTTCGGCTTGAAGGCCAGACCCCACAACGCGATCGTTTTCCCGGCCAGGCGTCCGTCGAAGTACTTGGCGATCTTGTTGAACAGCACCTGCTTCTGCCGGGCATTCACCGACTCGACCGCCTCGAGCAGCTCTGCCCGCAGGCCGGCCTGGCCCGCCGAGTGCGCCAGCGCCTTCACATCTTTCGGAAAACACGAGCCGCCGTAGCCTGCGCCGGGATAGATGAAGTGGTAGCCGATGCGCGGGTCGGAGCCGATGCCGATGCGTACATGCTCGATATCGGCGCCGAAGCGTTCGGCGAGGTTGGCGAGTTCGTTCATGAAGCTGATCTTGGTGGCGAGCATGGCGTTGGCGGCGTATTTCGTGAGCTCGGCTGAACGCACGTCCATGACGATCAGGCGGTCGGGATTGCGGTTGTAGGGCTCATACAGCGTCTTCAGCAGCTCTGCGGTCCGCGGATTGTCGGTACCGACAATGATGCGGTCAGGCTTCATGAAATCCTCCACCGCCGCGCCTTCCTTGAGAAACTCCGGGTTCGACACCACGTCGAATTCGAGATTGAGCCCCCGCGCCTCCAGTGTCTCCCTGATCGCCGCTGTCACCTTGTCCGCCGTACCCACCGGCACCGTGGACTTGTCGACGATGATCCGATAGTCGGCCATGTGCTGACCGATGGAGCGCGCCACCGTGAGCACGTGCTGAAGATCCGCCGAGCCGTCCTCATCCGGCGGTGTACCCACGCAGACGAACTGAAACAGGCCATGCGCCACCCCATCGGCCACATCCGTGGTGAACTGCAGGCGCCCCGCCTCGAAGTTGCGCTTCACCAGCGACTCCAGGCCCGGTTCGTAGATCGGGATGCGGCCCTGCTTCAGGCCCTCGATCTTGGCCTCGTCAATGTCGACGCAGAGCACCTGGTTACCGATCTCAGCCAGACAGGCGCCAGTGACCAGACCGACGTAGCCGGTGCCGAAGATGGTGATTTTCATGATCACTCCCTTGTGGGGACACATTAATTCGCGACGGGAGTTTACCAGCAGCCACCGGTCCGGCACGTGACGCAAGACGAATCGAGCACACACTGATGGCTCTCGCGCCGATTCACCCAGCGCGCCCGTAGCCCTTCATGAAAACCACAGCACATTCGCCACCCACAGGCGAGCTGGGCCGGAAGCAAGCAAATCAGGTGCCGCGAGGGGACGAAAGACCTACCCCGCCGCCGCCTTAACCTCCGTCACCGGCCGGCGATACCCATCGACCCAGCGGTGCAGCAGCTCGCGCACACTGGCATCCCCCGCCTGGAACTGCCCCTCTACGATGGCCTGCAGGCAGGGCTGCAGCTCTTCCCACGTCAGGAACACCTCATCCGCCCGCAGAATCCGCGGATGCAGGGTCTCCCCCACCGCATCACCAATCAGCAGCTCCTCATAGAGCTTCTCGCCCGGCCGCAGCCCGGTGATCCTGATCTCGATGTCCCCGGACTCGCTGCCAGGCTCGCGCACCGAGCGCCCGGACAGGCGGATCATCTTCCGTGCCAGATCGACGATCTTCACCGACTCGCCCATGTCCAGCACGAACACCTCGCCCCCGCGGGCCATGGCGCCGGCCTGGATGACCAGCTGCACCGCCTCGGGGATGGTCATGAAGTAGCGGGTGACCTCTGG
>SLAD01000135.1 GCA_007126995.1 Kiritimatiellia bacterium
TATAAATGTCACCGCCGAACACACATAGGAAAAGGTTGTTAAAAAAATATGATGTCACGATTCTGTATAACAAAGATATATATTTGATGCCAATTTCTTTTTGCAGAGTCATTCTCCATCTCAGTGTAAAAAGGAACATCGTAGAAAGAGCCAGTATTAATCCAATAACATAGTATGATATTGTTAGGTTGAAAAAAACACCAAGAAACTGATAGATGTCCACTTTCCTGAAAATAATTATCAGGAGTGTTACGGAAATAAAGACAACGAGTATTCTGAACCATGGCTTAATCATGTTTTTTTCCTCGCAATTATGCTCATTCTTCCGCTTTTGAACGGACTCATAATAATTTCAACTCCGGTTGCCGCTAAAAGTTTAATGTTTTGTGGTAATCTGTTAAATATTCTGAGCAGTATTTTTTTATCTTCACATTTGAAAGAATTAAAAACTGCAAAGCGGATTGTCGCCAACGGGTCGTAATCAGATTTGAACATTACGGTCTCAAATCCTTCGGCTTTGAGGATCTCTATAAGTCCATTTTTTGAAAAATGAGTTCTGTGTCTCGGCAGGTCATATCCGTGCCAGAATTTACCGTAGAGCTTACATGCCCATGAGTCAAATCTTGGTACTTTGAGGTATAAATAGCCGCTTTCTTTTATCAGACTTTTCATTTTTCTTAAGGCTGATACGGGATCGGTGAAATGCTCAAGCACATGGAACGCGATTACCAGATCGTACTTTTTTTCTGAAACATATTCTTCAAAAAAGCAGTTTTCAAGTTCGATACCGAAGTTATCTTTTGCATATTTCACTCCGGATCCGCTAGGTTCAAGACCGGAAGCTATTAAACCTTTCTCAGCAAGCAGCGAAAGGAAAAAACCCGAACCTGATCCTATTTCGAATACTTCTTTGCCAGTGTTTTTTAGCGTTTTTTTGATAATTTTAACATCATTTCCGGACTTGAGCTTCTGAATATATCCCGAAAGACCTTTATGGCTCTTGTAGCAGTTATAATCGTCCGGATAATGCTTGTTAAGCTCTTCATTTTTCATGAACGGGAAAGAAAATCCATTACTGCAACCATGGCAGTAATAAACGCTGAAATCATTGGAATTGCCTTTAAGTACAAGATAGTCTTTTGAAACAATTTTCAGGTTTGTGCTTTCGGATGAACATATAGGGCATTTCGGATTATCCATTTCGTAAAGTTATCCTGTTGGTTTTATACGATACTATATGCGAAATCAAAAATAAAACAATCTCTCCCGTAACGAACCACAATCTGCTCAGAACAGAAATTTCCGCGGCTGTTTTAACGGGATTACCCAGTGATACGATAATCATTGCAAGTACGCCTTCTCTTATTCCTATGCCGCCGGGAGCTATTATGGCAACTATTCCCACGCAAACGCTGAATGGGAATAAGAATATAAGTGAATGCGATCCGGCAACATTATATTCTGAAGATAATACGAGGAAATACATTCCCGTTCCCCACAAAATCCAGAAGATCGCCGACAGGAGTATGATCAATAGAACATTTTTCTTTTTGAAATGAGTAAGTTTTATATCTTTTCCCAGTCTTTTGGACAAATATATACTGATCTTGCTGAAGAATATCTCTGAAGTTGAAATGTAGAGTGAAATAATAATCATAACTGCCGACCCGACTTTCCATGCAACAGGAATATTTCCCATTCTGATTACGGAAAACAGACCTGTTAAAAGCCCGCTTATGATGATAAGTACCTGAAAGACTAATACATTATAGGAAAGCCTAGCTATTCCGGTGCTGTTTTCATTTTTATTTAAATTATAAGCTATGGCATACACCATAGCAGCCTTCCCGGGGATGTACTTGCTGAAAACAGTTTTTCCAAGAGCTGTAAAACAGGAAAGGTAGTTCGATGTGATACCCTGATATCTTAAAACCAGATCAAGAACGAGAGGGTATGTAAAAAATCCGGCAGTTAAAAAGAAGATAGAAATCGCAAGGTTGTAGTTAAAATTTATATGATGAAAACTCATTTTCTCTGATGTTGTCAGGTAAACGATTAAAAAAGCGATCGAGCAGTAGTATATAAGAGTATATATTTTTTTCTTGTACAAATTAATCTCTTACATGTTTTGAACGGAATATATGAAAATATAACGATAAGTACAATTATTATCTTGAGTAAAGTTCTTGCAGATGTTACATTTACTTTGAATTCTACTGAGGTGTAATTTAGTGTTGCGAAAATTCAGGAAATATCAAAAGGCATTTGTTCTCATATCAGCAGTTTTTGCTTTTTTAATATTCTCGCCTTACACTTATTTTAGTATTTTTAAAGATCAACTGGACACCAACCCCAATATTGTTACTTTCATATACCTGAGGTCATTATATTTTTACGCACTGATTCTTATTACGCTTTTCATATATTTCAGATTTGACAAAACTGTCTTTTTGGGTAAATCAGAATTCTATTTGTGGCTGTATTCATTTTTTTACCTGATATACAGAATCCCGTTCGGTTTTGATGTAACAGACCAGGGATATCATTTGTCCAAGGCATGGTCTATGTTTAGTCCGAATTCGGCCAGTCAGACAGATATGATTTGGCTCTCATCATTAATTTCA
>SLAD01000277.1 GCA_007126995.1 Kiritimatiellia bacterium
ACACTCAATTCCGGCGGCATCTGTTAGCGACCCAACGCCAAGCGCGAGGCGACGCGATCGGGCAGTCCCGCATCCTTGATCTTCTTTTGGGTGGTTTTAAAGTCGTACTCCACCCGGTGCAATTCGATTTCGTTGGCCAAGAGATCATACGTCACGTACGCCGCGCGTGGATCGCCGTCCCGGGGCTGTCCGACACTACCGGCATTGATGAAATACTTTCGTCCCAACACCACTTTGATTCTGGAATATAGTCCAACGCGCACGCGATCCGTTTTCTCAAACGCCAACGGGACATGCGTATGTCCGTAAAAGCAGAGCGCAGACGTTTGATAGGCAAAGCTCGCATCTGCTTCGAGCTTGTCAAACACGTAGCCCCACATTTCCGGCGTGTCCAGCGTGCTATGCACGATCGTGAAGGTCTCCACCCGTTTCACGTAGGTGAGCGCGCCGAGATACGCGCGCTGCTCGTCTGACAATTGGCTCCGGGTCCAACCGACGACATCGGCGGCAATCGGGTGGAAGCCCTCCAAGTCGGTATCGATCGCGCAGTAATGATCATGGTTCCCGCGCACCACGGGACAATCCAACTCGCGCACACGCTCCAGACATTCGACCGGACTGGCATTGTAGCCGACGATATCGCCGAGGCAGACATAACGCGACACACCCCGCTTCGCCGCGTCCGCCAGAACGGCGGTCAGCGCCTCGTAGTTGGCATGTATATCACCCAGTATGGCGTACTTCATTCGCTTCTGATCCTCAGTAGGAAATCCCAAATCGTCTAAACGCCCCTTGGGCAGGCGCCTCCCGCTGCTGCCGGTTTCGGATCAGGCGACCCAACCGGGATGCATCAATCGACTGGAGAAATCGCTCTAGCTCATCTCTATGTCCTTCAACAACCAACTCAACCGAACCGTCCGACTCATTGCGGACATATCCGGTCACATCATGCGAAGCGGCTAACTCGAGTACGGTGTAACGGAACCCGACCCCTTGGACGCGACCGGCAAACGATAGTTCCCACCGAACGCGATCATCTCCTGACCTCGACCTCGTCATGCGTAAGCCGACATTTAACCATGAAGGCAAGCCGCTTTCAATCTACAATTGCGGGTCGGTGGGCGTACTCGCGATAAATCCCGTCAAGCCGGTCGAGGGTGCGCTGCAAGGCGCCTGCTTTCGACCGCACCAAGGCGGACGCCCGCCGCCCCAACGCCTCGCGCTGGGCTGGATCGGCCAGCAGATCCGCGATCGCGGCTTCCAGACCGGCTTGATCCTGGACTTGCCAAATCGCGTCGGCGGCCAGGAAGTCGGCCAGTATGGACTGAAAATTATCCACACGAGGTCCGATCAGCACGGGCTTCCCATAAATCGCCGGTTCGATGATGTTCTGGCCTTCGGTGCGGGTCAGGCTTTTACCGACAAAAATAATGTCGGCATGGGCATAAAAATGTTTGAGTTCGCCCGTGGTATCCAATAGCAAAACGGCCCCCTCCTCTACTGGCCCATTCAGTTGGCTGCGACGCATGCCGGACAGTTGGCGGGCCTCAATCTCCGCAATAATTTCCGCCGAGCGCTCGACATGGCGCGGAGCCAAAATCAGCTTCAGATTTGGCGCGTTCTTGCGCAGGCGCTGGTAAATATCCAGCAAAATGGCTTCCTCGCCCGGCCAGGTCGAGCCCCCGAGCAGCATCGGGTGCTCAGCGGAATACCCGAACTGATCCAGGACCTGTCGGGCCTGCTGTTCGGACGACGCATCGCGATCACTGATCTCGTATTTGGCGCTGCCTACGATCTCGACGCGGTCGGGTGGCGCGCCCATGGCGATAATCCGTTCTGCATCCTCCCGCCCCTGCATGAAAAACGCTTGAAGTTGCGGCAGCAGGCGGCGCGTCACCCAGCCCAGCTTTCGGTAGCCACGAAACGAGCGGGCCGATATGCGGCCATTGATGAGAACAACGGGAATTTGCAGGCGCTGGCAATGGCGAATCAGATTGGGCCAAAGCTCCGCCTCGACCAGCATTAACATGCGGGGATTGATCAATCGGATTGCGCGCCGCATCACAGGCGGCGTGTCGACCGGGAAATACAGCAGTAGGTCGGGTGCCGATAGTTTGGCGCGTGCAAGGGCGTGTCCGGTGGATGTGGTGGTGGTCAGCACAAACTGAGTGCCCGGATGCGTGCCTCGCCACGTCTCCATAAAGCGCAATGCCACAAAGAGTTCGCCTACGCTGACCGCATGGATCCACACGCGCTCGCCATTGACTGACAGCGCCTGTCGTGTGTTCTTGTCGTACCACGTCAGTCGCTGCCCGAACCCCTTGCGATAACCGCCGCGCTTCAGCATGCGGGCGAAAAAGCGCGGCAGGAGCAGCAAAAAGCTGATCGTGAACAGCATATTGTAGAGCCACCAAACCATGACGCGCGGGAGTATGCGTTATCGCGTCACATGTGGCAACCGCCAAGGCGGATCTCATCAGGGCAAACGCATCTAAATTCCGTGTCTTTCGCAATTCTCGATCCGGCGATCCGCAAGCGGACGCCCTACGCCCCCCTAGGGGCGGCGCTGGCGCCGTGCCGCGATCGAAAACGGAAAATAAGAAGCCTTTAGATG
>SLAD01000252.1 GCA_007126995.1 Kiritimatiellia bacterium
ACCCGACCAGCAACGAAATCCGAGCACCATCACGGATGCCGCCCTCTTGGCGGAGAACGCGTACGCGCTCCCAAGGTGGCGTCAGGCACTTAAACGCGCCGGGCGCCTCATGCCAATCGAAGACCGCTTGGGCAGAAGCTGCAATTTCGCTGCGTTTGATGAATGTCCCCATAAATAATCCTTAACGAGCACGTACCGTGCTTAGTCCGCCATCAACTCCTAAGACCTGCCCGGTCACCCAGTTTTGAGCGGGATCCAAGAACCACGCGATCGCTGAAGCCACTTCTTCGGCTTCGCCGATGCGACCGAGCGGATGCATCCGCTTCGATGCCTCGAGCGATGCTTCATTGCCAGTGATTTTGGCTGCCAGCGGAGTGTCGGTCAGTCCGGGCGCGACCACGTTGTAACGGATCTTCTTGGAGGCATATGTAGCCGCCGCCGATAGCGCCAATCCAATCAGTCCTGACTTGGCGGCCGCAATCGCCTCATGATTGGGGATACCGATTCGCGCGGCCACCGTGGATATAAAGACGACCGATCCGCCTTCTTTCGGAAACGCCTTGGCCGCTGCCTGTGTGATCGCAAATGCCGACGTGAGATTGACCGCAATCGTTTCAGCCCATTCTTCTTCCGACGTCAAATGCGCTGGCTTAAGCAACATCGTTCCGAACGCATTGACAATTCCTGCCAGTGGCGCTTCCTCAGCTTGAGCGTTGGCGATCACCTCTTTGATGCGGGCGGCGTCGTGCGCCTCACAGTGCTCCACGCTCGCTCCAAATTCATCCGCCACCTCTTTCAACGACTGCTCATTGCGTCCCGCAATCACAAGACGGGCATCGCGCGCCGCCAGCAGACGACACAGCTCGCGGCCAATCCCGCCGCTACCCCCGAAAATGAGAAATGTTTTGTCTGACAAATCCTTTGGCATGCTCTTCTCCTTTGGGAAAGGTGTCGCGCGGCATGCCGAGACCTAACAGGGTCAGCAGAATGCATCAAATTTTCACCGAGATAAAGATTGACAGATTCCCTGAATTCGGTCTAAGGTTTTGCACTATGAAGACACCATCCAAAACCAAAGTCGTGGCGCTGACTGCTCCGTTGGCAGCGCTGGCCGTTTCGAATGTTCATGGCGCTTTCGATGCCTTCTTGAAAATTGAGGGTCCAGATGTTAAGGGCGACTCTCAAGTTGACGGGTACGAGGGCGAGATTGAGATTTTATCTTTCTCGTGGGGCGTATCGAATCCGAACACCATAGGAAGGATCTCTGGAGCAGGCGGAGGCTCTGGCAAGGTTACCGTGTCAGATTTCTCTGTCGGCAAGCGGATAGACAAGGCATCTCCGAAGCTGTTCCGTTCGGCAGTAGTCGCGGACCACTTTCTTGACCCTGACGATGATGGTGATAGTGTGCCCATTCGCCTCATGATGACCTACACGCCTGAGGGAAGCGATGCCTCTGTCGAGGTCTTATCCATGGAGCTAAATAACGCGGTCATTTCTGAGCTGCATGCCGAGTGGCGCAAGTCGGGCGGCGATGATTCGCCAATGGAGACAGTTTCTTTTACCTTTGGCCAAGTCAAGGTGAATTACTCGGAGCAAGAGGATGGGAATTATGTGGGCTTGGATCCCGACCGAGCGATCGCCATTGAAAATCCGGCCCTCGAAGACGACGAGGACTGATGAAGCGATTCATCACCATGATCGGAGCCTGCGTGCTCCTGACCACAGCGGCCACCGCAGATGAGTATGCCTGGTTGCGATTCGATCCCGAACGACCGGGGACAGCGCACGATCCGGCCTTCACCAACGGCTGGCATGCCATCGAGCAATTCGAGTTTTCCGCCCCGGAAATCGGTGAAGCCGTGGCGGTGCTTGGATTCATTGGCCCGATCGGCCCAGCCAGCCCACAGTTGATGCAAGACGTGATCGATGAAACCTACTTCGACTTGGCTGAGTTGGTGCTCGATGTCGGTGCCGGTCAATCACGCTTGGTGTTGGAGGGAGTGATGTTAGCTGAGCAAGCGATTGAGTGGGAAGGTGAAGCGCAGGGTCCGCGGCAACACTTGAGCCTTGCCTTCAGGACCATCACTTACATTTACGGGCCGGATGATGAAACGATTACCGGATCGTATAGTGAGGTGGACCTTGCGACGGGTGCCGGCAGCGCGGGCGATTATCATCCGCGTGACCCCACCGTGCCGCCGATCTTCGGGGCTACGTTATCACGGGACAGCCTGCAACCCAATGCGTTCCAACTAACTTGGGCGAGCGAGCCGGGTGTGCAGTATGATGTGGAATACTCCGATGATCTCACTGATCCCGACGGCTGGACGGTCGTGCCGGGCGGTCAAGTCTTCGGCGGCGACGGGCGGCTCACGACAATCCATGTCACGGAGTCGCTCGGCTTTTATCGTGTCCGGGAACGCTAATGGCGACTGGGCTGTTCCCCGGTCTTGCGGATTGGCAACCGGCTGAATTTGTTTCGCGCCTGGGAGGGGCGGGGTATACGGGTGACGTCGTAAAGGAGGCCCCCAGCCCTTTACGCGTCCCGTATACACCCGTAGCGCGGCAAGCGGCGCTGGCGCTGCTAGCCGACTCGAATACCCCCTTCGCCACGGCTGCCCGCCTATTTCACTTGGGCGATGCCGTGCCGTTACAAAACGCCATGGACCTGCTTGGCTGGACGATCCGGGATCTCATGGACCTCGGGCTAGTCCACAGCAACGACGGTTTCGTCGAGGCCGCCGTCCAGATCTCGCCGCAAGGCGAGGAGTGGATTGCCACCGACTTCCCGCACAAGCAAACGGACCATGAAGCAGACTGGGTGATGGGCGTCGGCCCGTCCACGCGCCAGCTCAATCATCTCATTCCGCCCATCGACCAACCTCACATCCTGGAAGCGGGTTGTGGCATCGGTTGGGTGGCGCGACAGCAAGTCCGTCGTGGGGCCACCGCCGTCGCAACGGACATCAATCCGCGCGCGCTTGCCTTAGCGCGCCTGAATGATCGGCTCAATCAAGTCGAGGGCATCACCTATGCGGAGGGCGATTTCTTTCTCGCCGCAGCGGAATTCGCGCCGTTCGATGTGATTGTGGCGAATCCCCCCTACATTTTGTCGCCCGGCGGCGACCGCACCTATTGCGAAACCCCGGATGGGCAGACCTTATGCAAATCCGTCGTATCCCGTGCCGCGGATTACTTGAAACCCGGCGGATATGCGATCGTTCTGCTGAACTGGGTTCACGAAACGGATGACGATTGGGCGGATGAGCCGCTGCGATGGCTCGGGGATGCGTCGGTGCAATGCTGGTTACACCAAACGGAGTGCTCCAGTCCCGAACAATACGCGTGGCAATGGGTCCACACCGATCCCCGCCTCACGGATCCAGGCAGCGTAGCGAGAGAATATCATCGCTGGCTGACCTTTTACCGCGAGCGTGAAGTTCAGCGCATCAGTCTGGGCTGCTGCTTCATCCGAAACCCGCTGCCTGAAGAACCCGGCTGGCGACGAACGAACGCACGCCAACTGCGCGGATTCAGCCCACTGGCGGGACAGGATTTAGACACCGTGATGCGCAATGAGACGTGGTTACGCCAAACCGAACCGGACACCGACACCTTGCTGGATACCCTTTATCAGCCCGCGCAGGGTATTGGCGCAGCGGTCCAGATGGTCCTCCGCGAGGGTTGGCGACGCGATGTGATTGATCTGCACTCGCCCGGGCAACTCGCCTATGGTGGCCAAATCGACGAAACCGTGCTGCGCCTGCTCGAGCTGCTGGCGCAAGGGCAACCCGCACGTCAGCTTGTCGCATCCCTGCAAGCCAAAGCGGCAGACAACGCGCGCACCTCGATCACCCAGGAAATTGCTGGATTGGTGCGTAACCTGTTGGCCTTCGGATTGGTTACGCGCTCGCAATAGATGAGTGGCGAGAAATGCGGGCTAGCGATAGCGGCTTGCAGTCTGATACGCTCGGCCACATGCGTGTAGCGGTTCTATTCCTGTTGATCTCCTTGTGCCTGCCCGGTCCAGCTCAATCCGGCTGGATCGAGTCCACGGTGGACCCGCAGACGGGCGAGGCGCAAACTGTCATTCACGTAACAGTTTTCGAGCTGCCTGACCCTAGTCGAACCGACACCGCCTCGCGCGCTGAAGTCGCGGCCGTGCGTGCGTTTGTGCGGCAGTTCCCCGACATCTTCGCCAAACGCTATCGTGATCGCTATCAAGCGAATCCTCAACGCTACGGGAACCACAACTGGGACAATGTCGCGGTGCAGTTACACCGCTTTTCGGGCATTCGCGTGCCGGGCGTTGAATCGGACTTGCTCGCCATCGCCGGCGGCGTGGCGCCTGACATTCTCTATGTCAATTTCCGCAAGTCAGACACCTACATCCAGCAAGGTTTTCTCCATCCCCTGGACCGGCCCGAGGACAACTACTTCACCGCCATGACGGAGGAGGAAATCGAGTATCGCGTGCATGAAAAGATCTGGCCGGTCATTCAGCGGCCCGGCCCCACCGGCGAAACCCACGTCTGGGCGCTGCCCTACGGCGGCGCGTTAGGCAAGGTGCTGCTCTACCGCAAGGATTTGTTCGATGCCGCCGACATCCCCTACCCCACGAAGGACTGGACGTGGGACGATCTCTATGAGGCTGCCCGCGCCCTCACCGATCCGGCCACCGGACGCTATGGCTTGGCCCTGGGCACCGGTCGACACCAATCCTGGTTTTGGATCACCTTCCTGTGGTCGGCCGGGGGCGAGGTGATGATTCAGGACGAGGAGTCGGGTGATTGGGAAATTGTGTTCGACTCCCACGAAGCCGCGGTAGCGCTCGACTTTTATACACGCATCAGCACGGAACCCTGGATCGACCGCTTGGGACAGCGGCGCTACGGTTTCGTGCATAAGGATGCCGGGGAACGCTCATTGAAATGGGATCGCGGCGAAATCGGCATGCAATTCGCCTACGTTGACGAAAAGCTGTTCGCGACAATTAACCCGGACATTACCGGCATGGCCCCTGTTCCGAAAGGCCCCACGGGCGTGCGCGGCGCCGAACTGAACAGCCGCATGATGGGGCTGTTTAGTGAAATCGATGATCCGGTGGTTCGCGATGCGGCCTGGGAGTTCATTCGCTTTCGCGATAGCCGGCCCGCCATGGAGGTTTACACCCGCGTGATGGTGGAAGGCGGCCTAGGACAATTCATTCACCCGCGCTACTTGCAGGAATTTGGTTTCGAGGATGTCGTTCGGTTGGCTCCGCGCGGCTGGGCGGAGGTATTCGAAATCGCGATTGAAACCGGCAAACCGGAACCCTACGGACGCCACAGCAATGTGGCCTACAACTTCATGGATATTCCGATCGACCGGGCGGAACGGTTGGCGATGCAAGGGCAATTACCGGACAACGAGGAAGCGCGCCTCGCGGTCATGCAGGACTTGTTGCGCGATGCCGCCAATCGCGCCCGCGAAGAGATGCTGGGCGTGATCGCCCCGGAAGAACATCGCAAGCGACGCGCAACGGCGCTGCTGGTCCTCTTGAGCATCCTGGTTTCCTTCAGCTATGTCTTTCGGCATATCGTGCAGACTTTTTCGCCACCCCGCGTGGTCGATAACCCGAGCCGTGCGGGAGAATGGCAATGGCGTCGCTTTGCGCCCGCTTATGTCATCTTGCTGCCCGCTGTGCTGACGATCTTTGTCTGGCAATACGTTCCGTTGGTGCGGGGCTCGATTATGGCGTTTCAGGACTATCGCCTGCTCGGCGGCTCGCAATGGGTGTGGCTGGACAACTTCGGCGCTGTGCTCTGGGATTCGGCTTGGTGGCTATCCGTGTGGCACGCGATTCGGTACAGCGCGCTCGTGATTGGCCTGACCTTTCTGCCCCCTATCATTCTCGCCATTCTCTTGCAGGAGGTACCACGCGGGAAAATCTTCTTCCGCACAGTGTTCTATCTGCCCGCGGTCATCACGGGCTTGGTGGTCATCATTCTCTGGAAGATGTTCTATGATCCAAGCGAGCGGGGCGCGTTGAATGCTTTGCTGATGCAGATTCCGGCGATCGCCTATCTCGCGGTTGGGCTGGGCCTGTTCTGGGTCGCCTTCCTTTTCTTTCGACGGCTGATGTTTCACGGTAGCCGTCTCGGCGCCCTACTCTTTCTGGCCGGTGGTATGCTGATCCTCTACACGTGTTATCGCTTGGCCCACCCGATTCTTTTTCAGGAAGGCGTCACACTCGCCCAGCGCATCTTCGGCACGCTACCCGAGCCCTATCGCTGGCTGACAGATCCCGATGTCGCCATGCTGGCCTGCGTCATTCCGCTGGTATGGGCGGGCATGGGCCCGGGTTGCCTGATTTATTTGGCGGCGTTGAAAGGCATCGCTGATGAATACTACGAGGCGGCGGACATGGACGGCGCGACCTTCATTGACAAGGTGCTGTTCATTATCTTTCCTATGCTCAAACCGCTTATCATCATCAACTTTGTGGGCGTCTTTATTTCTTCCTGGTACGGCGCAACCGACAACATTTTGGCGATGACCGGTGGCGGCGCAGACACGGAAGTGGCCGGCCTGCACATCTTCTACAAGGCCTTCATCTTCCTGCAATTCGGGCCGGCCACCGCCATGGCTTGGCTGCTGGGCCTGATGCTGATTGGTTTTACGGTCTACCAATTGCGCATCCTGTCGCGGATCGAGTTCAGAACGACGGGCGATCCGGAACGACGGTAAACTCCGGGCAAGCCTGCAACATCTCGTCCGCCCCGCGCGCGGGGTGTTGCGCGATGGACTTTTTGCCGGTAATGCAAATGGCGTGATAGAGGCGACGATCGAGTTCGTTCCGCCAGGCCGCAGACGCGAACTGGCCCCGCTTAAGCAGCAACCCCTTCGGCTGCCAGCGCCCAGCGATGCGCTCGATATGCTCGTTCCTGCGCGTCACCGTCTCGGTGCGTGGCTCCCGCACAAACTCTTCCTCGGTCTGTGCGGCCAGCCAGTCGCGCAAGGGCATCGTCATCCACTGGTCCGTAAACCCATAGCGACGAAAGATCCAGCGATCCGGCGGCTGGGGACCATCAAAACGCAGGCCGACCCGGCCCGGCTCGATCACGCACTCCTGTAAGGCAAATTTGTCCGGCACGCGCAGATCCATACCGAACGCGCGCCACCGCTGATACCCCTCTGCATCGGGCAACACCGCGCGTAGCGTCGGCAGAATCCGCGCTTCCAGCGCGTCATCCCGCTTTTCCGGATGGATGAACACCAGCTCGACCAATACCTTGAGTTCATCGAAATAGGCCCCGAAACGCGAAACGGCCTCACCACTGCGATATCCCACCAATCCGGGCAATCCCCGGCAGCGAATCGGCTTGATGTCTGACCATTCCGACTCAAGGGAGTTTGCGTAATCCTTCATCATGCGATCGAAGTCCGGCTCGGCTTTGAAACTGCGCCAGTTGAATTCCAAGCGATAGCGGTGTCGATCCGCGAACGCGCAGCGGCCGACCGCCGGATCACGCGCAAACTGGAGACACTCCCAGTCTGGCGGCACAGCGATCGCCAGTTGACGCCATATCCACTCCGTTAATTTCGCTTTATCCAAGTCGGGGCAACTCCGCAAGATAGGCCTTGGCAACGGCTAGATGCTGTTTCAGTTTCTGATCGCCCATGCGATCCAGTTGCCGGGCCATCATGGATAGGCGCGGCTGTTTGGTAAAGAAATCACGGTGCTTGTAAATGAAGCGCCAAAAGAGACCATCCCAGACCGCACACCAATCGTCAGCCGGATAGTCACTCATCTTGCGGACATAATTGGAGCCGCTGATATACGGTTTCGTGCACAACAATCCTCCATCCGCGAACTGACTCATGCCATACACATTCGGCACCATCACCCAGTCGTAGGCGTCGATGTACATCTCCATGAACCAACGGTAAACCTCGTCCGGCGCGATTTCGCACAGCAACATGAAGTTGCCGAGAATCATCAAGCGCTCGATGTGATGCGTGTACGCACCCGCAAGTAAACGTTCCAGAACCTGATCAACGGGCAGAATGCCGGTGGTACCGGTATAGAAGGCGGCCGGCATCGGGTTAGTGTGGTCCCAGAAGTTGCTGTTACGCTGCTTGACGCCGATTTCGCGATACATGATCTGCATGAACTCGCGCCAGCCGATCACTTGCCGGATGAAACCCTCCAAATCGTTCAACGGTACTTCATGCGACGCGGACCAGTCGAGGACCGCATCCACGACCTCCTGCGGTGTAAGCAGACCGATATTCAAAGCCGGTGTCAGCACCGAGTGATGCAGCACCCCCTCCTCCGCGACCATGGCGTCCTCGTACGTTCCGAAATCAACCAATCGCTCCTCACAAAACGTGTCCAACCACTTTCGCGCCTGTCGGTGCGTGATTGGATAGACAAACGGCTCGCTGTGGCCCGGATTATCGGGGAAACGCTGTTCCACGTACGCTGTCGCTTCATCGATCCACTTGCGGTGCTGAACAACCGGCGCAGGAGGCACGTTCCGCCCCTTCGGCCATTTCTTGCGATTGTCCGCATCAAAACTCCACGCGCCACCGACGGGTTGATCGTCTTCGACCAGGATATTGAGACGTTTGCGTTGCTGGATATAGAATGATGCCATGCGATAGGGCGCGGATTTGCCAATCGCCTCACGACCAACGTCCGGCGGGGTTAAGAACATCGGCGTCGGATCGAGCGTGAGCCCAGCCTCAGCCTTTCGACAGGCGCGCGTGACGCGACGCAACAGGATATCGTCGCAGGGATCAGCTAGTCGAAAAGCGGTGAAGCCGTCGTCCACCAACTGCTGCACCAACCGATCCGCTGTCTGCTTCGAATCGTAGTCGTAGTAGCGTAAGGTGTGGCCGGCATCGCGGAGATGCTGCGCATAGGCCTGCATGGAGGCGCGATGCAGTATTAGCTTTTGTTTGTGGAAGTGCGCCGGGTAACGAGGGTCACCGAAAAAGAGCGTGTCCTCGATCAAGACAACCGTGGCATCCTTGGAGATGGAGGGATGACGGTGAAAAAGTTGGTGCGGGAAGACCAGTGTGCAATTCACAAGCGACACCGCGAACGATTACGACTTTTTCGATTCAAGGCGCGCTCGCAGCTCGTCCGGAATGTACTTGGAGTCGGTCCACTCCTTCTTGATCGGCGATTCTTCCCAGAGCGCGCGACTGCGAGCCAAAACATCACGTCGACTCACTTGTCCCACCAGCACGCCATCTTCGACAACCGGTAATCGGCGAAACGAATGTTTTAGAAAGATATCCGCCACGCGGAATAAGTCGGCGTCCGGAGCCACCGTTAAAACATCCTTCGACATGTATTCCGAAACCGTCGCGTTGGGCAGACTGTTATAGGCCCCGCTCGCAAAAATGCGCAAACAATCCTTTTCCGAGAGAACACCAACGACATGACGTTCAGCATCGACCACCGTGGCGCCAGAGACTTTACTCTTCAGCAACGTCTGGATCGCTTGCTCCATATCCATTTCGGGCCGCAACGTCGTTACGGTCTTCGTCATTAAATCGCTTGCTGTTATCGCTTTCGACATCAAACCCTCCTCCTCGCGCCTTTTCATCCATTCGATAGACGGCGGATGACCTTACCGCGCGACTAGGCACCCACGTCCTAACCCGTCACAGGCGGACAGGCAGGACGCAACTACACGTTTTTTTCGAACTGCCCTAACTCACACACGTCGAAAGAGGATCCCGTCCCATCCGACGGTGCTAGTAAAGTCGAAAGGGAGCTGAAACTCAAGTCAGCATTTGGGACCGTGCGGTCCCGCTTTGTATGGCTTGGCGACGGCTTCGCCTCCTGATTGACAACGACTTCTTTGTGGTCATTGACGACCTCTCAAGACGGGCGAGTGAGCGCGATGAGGTCGCCTTGCTTCGCCAGCCGGGCGTTGGCGGACTGGCGCTGGATTTCCTGATCGCGCGCCTCGGCGCGTTGATCGTTCAGATCGGTGGCGTGATGCGTAATCAGAACGTGGGGCACATTCCACTCCGCCGCCAGCTCAAGGCCTTGCTGCCACGTGCTATGGCCCCAACCGCGGAACTGTTCATATTCCGAATCATCGAGCTGTCCGTCAAAGAGTAGC
>SLAD01000050.1 GCA_007126995.1 Kiritimatiellia bacterium
ATTCAGCCCCATCACAACCCATCACAACCCATTCAGCCCCATCACAACCCATTACAACCCATTCAGCCCCATTATGATTTCTATTGGCATTGACCTTGGCGGTACCAACATCAAGTCGGCCGTTGTTCACTCGGAGAAAGGCCTTTTGAACAGTTATTCTGTCCCTACCGAGGCATCCGGAGGACCGGAACGCATTCTTGACCGGATTGCAGAGGCAATAAAGAAAGCGTCATCTGATGCCCCTGAGAAGCCAATGGGGGTTGGAATTGGATCACCCGGTGCCATTTCCTGGGATCGCACATCCGTATCGCACCCTCCCAATTTCCCGGGCTGGGTGACGGTCAATGTGAGTAATGAGATCTACAATCGTACCGGACTCAAGGCTATCGTTGACAATGATGCCAACCTAATGGCCCTCGGTTCATCACGTTTCGGTGCCGGACGCCATATGGACAGCCTGATTATGCTGACTCTGGGAACAGGTGTTGGTGGTGGCATAATATATAACAGGGAATCGTACAGGGGGACAACCGGAGGGGCCGGTGAATTGGGTCATGTCATTATCGATTATAACGGTCCGGAATCCAACAGCAATGCCAAAGGCGGACTGGAAGCCTATCTTGGGCAAAGGTTTCTTGTCAGGAATGCTCTCCCTCTTATTCGAAAACACCCTGAAAACCCCCTTGCAAAAAAATTCCTTAATGATCCCGATTCCATGGAGCCGGTTGATATCAGCGAAGAGGCGGACAAGGGAAATGAACTTGCCATTGAGATTTTTGCCAATGCCGGCAGACTGCTTGGCTATGCAATAGCGAACTACATCCATATTCTGGATATCCGCAACATTATTGTAAGCGGTGGCGTTGCCAAAGCTGGAAAATGGATACTGGAACCAGCCAGAGAGGCCGCATTGGAACGTCTTATGCCACCTTTCGTGGATGGTTTCGAAATTATTTACGAGCCACTGGGCAATGATGCCGCGCTTCTTGGTGCCGGAAGCCTGGCATTTGAGCATATTGCCCATCACCGATAAGAAACCCATTCGTGCCATTTGCACGCATCTGCACAATATTACTCACAATATTATTTCTCCGTCAGATTACGCCGGATGCAAATGGGTATGCTCCACTTTCGAAAATTCCTTATACCTTGCAGGCTGCCAATTCCGATACCCTGAGTGCAGTGGGGACGGATACCCTGAGTGCAGAGAAACCGGATACTGTTGACAGCGCGCGCAGGCAACTGCCGGAAAGGCTGGATCCGCCCGGAGGACGCGAACTGCCTGAAGGCCAGGATCCACCCACAGGCCGGGAATTGCCTGATAGCCTTGATCGACCCATTGGCCGCGAACTGCCTGAGGACCTCGAACATCCCGAAGACACCAATGCCATAAACCCTGATCAGGATCAGCCGCAGCGGAGGCGTGATGTTTCCGCCCCTGGCGCCCCCGGAAGGGAGTCACCGGGTACAGAAGATGAAATCCGATTCTCTTCGCGGGATTCCCTTATCTTTTCCAACAGGGAAGAACGCATTGCAAGACTTTTTGGAAATGCCAAAGTCGGCAGCAAGCAAGGGGAATTGTCAGCCGGAGAAGTTGTGCTCAATCTGGACCGGAATTTAATGAGTGCCCGGGCAACGGAACTCTCCGACACATTGTCAGAACCGGTACTGCAACGGGGCGAAGACCGGATACGGAGCCGGCGCATCCTATACAACTACGAGACGGACAAGGGGAAGTTTGATGTCGCCCGCATTACCCTCGACGAGGGAAATGTTATAGGTACCCAGGTCAAACGCACCGCCCCGCACGTGGTCTTTATCGACGATGGCATGTACTCCACCTGTGAATTGGATCACCCCCATTTTTATATCCGCGCCAGCCGGATGAAAGTGGTGGATGAAGAGAAAATTTTTTTTACAAGGGCCCGCCTGTTCATTCTCGACATTCCCTATCCACTCGTTTTTCCATTTGGATATGTTCCATCCCGCATTTCCAGAAAACAGTCCGGCATCCTGGAACCCTCCTTCACTTACCAGGATCAGCAACGGAGAGGAATCGGGCTTCAGAATCTTGGCTGGTTTCAATATTTCAGTGATTATATGACGGGACAGGCGTCGCTTGATATTTTTACATCAGGCACCTATTTCATTAATTCACGGCTTAATTACAGGCGAACTGACAGCTATACCGGTTCCGTTGAATTTGGATTTTCTAAGGATCAGGGCCTCGAACCTACAGATCCGGGTTTTATCACCAGCAAACAGAGGCAGCTTCTCATTAATCATAACCAGACCATCAACCCGTACTCATCCATCTCAGCATCAATAAACCTTCGCACGGCAGACTACCACAACAGGAACTCGTACGACATTGATGACCGCGCTGAAGTGAGCACCACCTCCAGGGTAGCCTATAATTTCAACCATCCTGAAGGAGCCTACTCCTTGAATATTTCTGGCTCACAAAACCAGAATTTTGCAACAGATGCAACTACCTTAACAGGACCGGATGTCAATTTTTCACTGCGCAGGATTACTCCGTTTCAAAGGCCCCGTACCCAAGGCAGTGAACGCTGGTACGAGTCATTCAGTGTACAATACAACAA
>SLAD01000138.1 GCA_007126995.1 Kiritimatiellia bacterium
AGAGTTTGCCACCCCATTGCGACTGGCATAGGTAGCGGGTCAGCGTCAGCAAGTCGTGAATACCGATCTGTTGAGCCTCCTTGAGTTGCGCCAAGCTATCGGCTGCCTGTTTCGCATGGCCGACCGTTCGCATGTGCGCGATGTGGGTCCAGTCCTGCGAGGCTAGGGCGATCGCTTCGGTAGAGGTGCTCACGCGTTGACCAACGTGGCCCGCGGACTCCAGGGCGGCGACCAGTTCTCGAGCGGCGTGATCACCGATGACAAGCCAGCGTTGGGATTCGCTGGTCGCGGCCGTGTCTAATGCGGGGGTGTCGAGCGGTTCCCATTGCATCCGATAGGAGCGTGAAGCCAACGCATCGACGGACGGCGTCTGGCGGGCCGGCTCATCTACCCAGTACCGTTTGCGCTGGAAGGGATAGAGCGGGAGATCGAGCGGCGTTCGTGTTGCCCCCCAAGGGGCGTCGAGCGCGTCAAGCCGAATGGGCGCGCCCGCGACAAAAAGCTGGCCGACGGCGGTTAGAATAGATTGCGTGTCGTCGTTCTTTTGTCGTAGTGAACCGATCCATGCGGGGTCCTTCCCGGTGTCGTTGGACGCGTCATCGCGCCAGCAGCGTTGTCCCATGGCGGTCAGGACGGGGTGTGGACCCAGTTCGAGCAGAATATCACAGCCCAATTCCTGAATGGTGTGGATGCCATGGGCGAAGCGTACCGGTTGTCGAATGTGCTTCGCCCAGTAGGCCGCATCAAGTATTTCGTCTTCGGGAACGACCGTCCCGGATACATTGCTGATGAGGCGCGTGCGGGCCGGGTTGAATGTGAAGGCGGAGGCATAGCGTTCGAAGGATTCGAGAATCGGATCCATTTGGGCGCTGTGAAAGGCATGGGAGGTCTTCAGCTTCTTGCATTTGAACCCGTCGGCAGCCAGCTTCGTGATCAGCGGGTCAATGGCATCGGTTGGGCCGCTCAACACCGTATGCGCACCGTTATACGCGCCGATACAGATCCGGGGATTATCGGCGATCGCCTGTTCGATGGCGTTGGCGTCCCCGGTAACTGCCACCATGCAGCCACCCGCTGGAATCGATTGCATCAGGCGCGACCGTTCGGCGATGAGTTTCATGCCGGTTTCGACATCGAAGATGCCCGCAATGACGGCGGCCGTATATTCGCCGAGGCTATGCCCCAGCACAGCATCCGGAACAACGCCCCACTCGCGCCATAAAGCGGCGAGGGCCACTTCCAAGGCGAAGAGGGCGGGCTGCGTGTAGCCGGTTTGATTCAGCAGGTCGGTGTCCGTACCATCCGGCGGCGTCTCGATACCCATGGCTTCGAGCAACGGCAGCGGCCGGTCCTCGCCGCGCACGGAGTCAAAGGCGGCTGCGCACTGATCGAGGACTGCCCGAAAAACCGGTTCGACGGTGTAGAGCGTACGTCCCATCCCAACATACTGTGCGCCTTGACCCGTGCAGAGAAAGCCGATGCGCGGCTTGCGACCGTCACGCACAATTTCGCCGGTAATCAGTCCGGCGACATCGTCTTCCGCTCCCAGTGCGGTCAGTTGTTGGACAAGGGTTTCCCGGTTTTCGAACAACAGGGCGGCGCGCGCCTCGAGTTGAGTGCGTCCGTTGTTTGCCGTGAAGCACAGGTCGGGGAGCGCCGTGTCGGGGTGTGCGGTTAACCATTCCGAATATCTGCCGGCCAACGCGCGCAGAGCGGCGCGGGAGCGAGCAGAAAGCGCCAGCACGTGTTGATCGCGTTCCGGCGGGGGCGCAACCGTGTCCTCGGCGGGGGCAGGCGCGTCGGGCGCACTCTCGACGATCAAATGACAATTTGTGCCGGTGAATCCGAAGGCGCTGATTGCGGCGAAGCGTCGCCCGACAGCGGGCCACGGGACCGGTTCGGAGGCGACCTTCACGTTTAGGTCGTCCCACGGAATGTGCGGGTTGGGATTCCGGAAGTGAAGCGAGCGCGGGATGGTTTCGTGCTGGAGGGCGAGGACCAGTTTAAGCAGGCCGGTCGCGCCCGCCGCCGTTTCCAGGTGGCCCACATTGGTCTTAACGGTGCCAAGCATCAGCGGCTTATCGACGGGCCGTTCCCGGGAGTAAACGGCATTGGCGGCTTGAACCTCGATCGGATCGCCCAGCGAGGTGCCCGTGCCGTGACATTCCAAATACTGAACATCCGCCGGTGCGACATTCGCGTTGCGGAGGGCGGCGGAAATGACCTGTTCCTGTGCGATGCCGTTCGGCACGGTGAGCCCGCTGCTGTCGCCGTCCTGGTTAGCCGCCGATCCGCGAATCAGGGCCAGCACACGATTGCCGTCGCGTTGCGCGTCGCTGAGTCGTTTAAGGACAAGCAGGGCACAGCCTTCGCTGCGCACAAAACCGTCGCCGGAGGCATCGAACGCCTTACAGCGACCGTCGGGACTGAGCATGTGCGCGCGGGACAGGGCGATGGTGACATCGGGGCTGAGCAACAGGTTTACGCCGCCGGCGATGGCATGGTCGGATTCGCCGCGTCGCAGGCAGGCGCAGGCCTCGTGGATGGCGACAAGGGACGAACTACAGGCGGTGTCGATGGCTAGCGCCGGGCCGTACCAGCCGAGCCGGAACGCGACCCTTCCCGCCGCGGCGGCAAGGGCGTTCCCGGTTCCGACATAGGCATCGAGCTTGTCGCGGCCCTGAGCAGAGATCCGCGTCGAATAATCGGTCACGCCGATGCCGAGATAGACGGCCCCACGTGTGCCCCGCAGGGAGTCGACGGGGAGATTGGCGTTTTCCAAGGCGTGCCAGGTGGTTTCAAGCACCATGCGTTGCTGTGGATCGAGACTTTTGGCTTCGCGCGGCGAGATCCCGAAGAAGTCGGCGTCGAATAGGTCGATGTCCTTGACGAAACCGCCATGTCGCGCGTTGGTCTTGCCGGGCTGGTCGGGATCGGGATCGTACAATTCATCAAGACTCCAACGGTCCGGCGGAATCTCGGTAATCGCGTCAAGGCCCTGATCCAATACTTGCCAGAACTCGTCGGCACTGACGGCTCCCGGGATACGGCAGCCGATGCCGACGATCGCGATGGGCTCGGCCGTGCGCCCCAATTCCGCACGTAGCCGGGTCAGTTCATTGAGGGCCGCGCGCATGCGCGCGGCGTCCAAAGCCGTCGAGTCAGCGGCGACCGTCCCAAACGCGCCGTCAAAGGCGGCTTGAAGCGCATCGGCGTCCAATCGATCAATATCCGTTGGTGTTGCGGCGAGGACGGGTAGGGATGCACCTCCGGCCGTTTCGCCGTCAAATAGGTTCTGGAGCAGATAGGTGCCGAGACGCAACACCGTGGGATGGTTAAAGATATCGACTGGGCGAATCGTAAAAGCCGAGCCAAGCTGTTTCTGTATCCGGTTGCTCAATTCGACGGCCATGATGGAGTTCATGCCGCTATCGAAGAAGCCCATGTCGGGATTGATTTGCGCGGGGGGCAGGCCGAGAATCTTGCCGACTTCCTCCAGCAGGGCATCTTGAAGCGCCTGGGATCGACCGGCGGTTTCCAATTTTTGAAGTCGGAGGACGAGCGGGCCATCGCCGGCGGGGACAGCGGCGTCCGCAGCGGTGTCGGCGGGCAGCCGCTTGGTGATCTCCTCCATAAACGCGTTCAATACGGGTGGCAACAAGCCGGCGGAGGCCAATTCACCCCAGCGCCCGGCTTCCAAGAGTTGCACACAGCACTGAGCGGCGGGGCCCATGGCGAGTCTGCCAAACGCGTCCAAGGCCAGTGCGGGCGACATGAGACGCGAACCCATTGCTTCCCATTCGGCTTCCTCCATTTGAATCGCCATGCCGTGGGAAGCCCAAGGGCCCCAGTTGATCGCAACGGCCGGCCATCCGGCTTGGCGCCGATAATGGGCCAGTCCGTCAAGGAAGGCGTTGGCCGCGCTGTAGTTGGCGTGCCCGCGGATCCCGAGCAGCGAGGCCGCTGAGCTGAACAGAACGAAGAAATCCAAATTGAGATTCCGGGCCTGCGCGGCGCGGTGCAGCGCCCAGGCGCCGCCGGCTTTGCCCGCCATCACCTTGCGCAACAGGGCGATGTCCATCGAGGTCGTCGGCTCGCCTTCAAGCACGCCGGCGGCGTGCACGATGCCGCGCAGCGGGGTGTCTGGCGCGAGACGAGCGATCGCGTCGAGAAGCGCCTCTATATCATCCGTTCGTGCGGCGTCTGCTTTGAGCATCGTGAGACGGCAGCCCAGCGCGTCCAATTCCTCCGCCAGCCCCTCCGGAGTCGCGTCCTCGCCGCGGCGGCTGGCCAGCACCAAATGGCCCGCCCCATGTGCGGCGAGATGACGGGCAATACCCACGCCCAGCGCGCCCGTGCCGCCGGTGATCAGGTAAACGGCCTCGGTGACCAATGGAAGGTCCGCCGTCGGCGGTTCTTCGGATGGGCGCAAACGGGGAACAAGGTATGCGCCATTACGTAGCGCGTATTGCAGACCAGTCGCATCGCCGCACAGCAGGCGATTCAACATCACCGCATGTGCGGGTATCTCGGCGTTCGCTGGCAGGTCGATGACGCCACCGAAGCGGTCGGGATGTTCGACGCCGAAGGTGCGGGCGTATCCCCATAGGGCCGTTTGGCCCGGATCGGCCGTTTCGTTCATCGTAACGGCCTGGGCCGCCTGCGTGGCAATCCAGAGTCGACCTTCACCGCCGCGCTGGATGAGCGCTTGCGACGCGATGAGCGCCGTTTCGACGCCCAGCGTTTGCACGCGACCCAACTCGGCGGCATCGGCATCGGGCGCAAGCGGTGGCGTCCAGGCGAGAATGATGTCGGTAATTTCCGGACGGCTGATCGCGTCCGTGATGACCTTTTGCAGGGTTGCGGGCTCTAAATCGGCGGGGATATCCGTGCCGAGATGAGAAACCTTGAGATCCGCAGCTCGCAAGGATTCGCTGAGGGCACTCGTGCGTTCATCGGCGAGCACAAGCCATTCACCAGTTTTTTCCCGGCGGCGGTCAATCGGATCGGTGGGAAGCCAGGCGACGTCAAAAAATTGTTCGGAATCCGAAACCACGGGGCTCTGCCGGATTTCCGGACAATAGCGGGCGTGTTGGAAAGGATAAGGGGGCAAGACCAGCGGTGCGTGTTGTGAGGACCACGGCGCTTCCATGGCAACCAGATCCAGATCGACGCCAAGTGTGTGGAGTCTTGCGGCGGTGGACAGCATCTGGGCATGCGCGTGACGTCCCGCTTCGAGCGAACTGGTCCAGATGACCTCGTGTTCGGGGCGCCAGCACATCTGCGCCAGCCACATCAATTCCGCCTTGGGCCCGATCTCAACGATCATATCGCAATGCGCATGTTCAAAGAGGGTCTTCATACCCTGTGCGAAGCAAACCGGTTGACGAGCCTGGTCGCGCCAGTGTCGGGCGTCGAGGATGGTGCCTTCGGGCATGGGATCGCCCGTGAGGGTGCTGATCAGCCCTTCCCGGACCGGCTGGTAGCTGAGATGGGCGGCGAATCGCTCAAAGTCTTCGGCGATGGGATCCACCGTGGCGCTATGAAAGGCGTTGGTGGCGGGTAAGCGCATACAGTATAGGCCCGCCGCGTCAAATTGTTCGAGCAGGGCGTCGAGTCGTTCGGCGGGGCCGCTGATCACGGTGTTCAGTCCGTTATAGGCTGAGATGCAGACGTCAGGCGCATCCGCCAGCGCCGCCTCGACATCCGCAGCGGGCGCGGTCACCGAAGCCATAGCTCCTCCGGCAGACATGGTTTCCATGAGTTGTGCCCTGCGCAGCACGAGCTTCATGCCTTCGGCGGCGCTGAAGGCGCCCACAGCGTACGCCGCAGCGTACTCTCCCAGGCTATGTCCCACGACGGCGACGGGTTCGACGCCCCAGGCCTGCCACTGGGCGGTGAGGGCGACTTGCAGCGCGTAAATAGCGGGCTGAGCGTAAAGCGTTTGTTTCAGCCGGTCGGCGTGGGCCTCGTCGAATAGTAGCTCTTGCAAAGACGGGCCGCTTCGCTCCGCCTGTAATTCGGCATAGGCGGCAGCGCACGCGTCGATGCAGGCGCGGAAGGCCGGTTCGGCGTTGTATAACTCACGGCCCATACCGCTGTATTGGGCGCCTTGACCGGTGAACAGAAATCCGACGCGCCGGGGCGTGGCAGCGATCCGTCCCCGTTCGACGCCTGGGGTGACCGCTCCTTCGGTCAGCGATTGGAGTTGCTGCGTGAGTTGGTCGGTTGAGTGGCAGACGATCACGGCCCGTTCCTCGAACTGATTGCGACCGGTGTTGTGACGATAACAGAGGCGGGCGACATCGACATCGGGGTGGTCGCTCATCCATGTCGCGTAACGGGCGGCGAGTTGCTGGAGTGCGCCTTCGCTTCGGGCAGAGAGGGCCAATAGTCGGTGGTCCGGGATGTCGGCAATGGGGTCTTGTTCCCGTTCCGGTTGCATCGGTTCCGGTGGTTCCTCGAGGATGACATGGGCGTTCGTGCCGACGAAGCCGAACGAGCTGACGGCGCCTAATCGCGGTTTGTCGGCAGCGGGCGCCGGCCATTCGGTCAACGAGGTCGCCACTTGGACGAGGTGTTTGTCCCAGCGGATGTGCGGGTTCAATTCTTCGGCATGCAGGCTGGGCGGAACCAGGCGATGTTGGAGCGCAAGCACGACTTTGAGCAGGCCGGCCATGCCGGCAGCCGCCTCGGTATGGCCGAGATTGCTCTTGGCCGAACCAATCAGTAATGGCTGGGTTTTCTCGCGCCGCTGCGCGTAGACGGCATCAGCGGCTTGTACTTCGATCGGGTCGCCCAGAGGGGTCCCGGTACCATGGCATTCAAGGTATTGCACGTCCGCCGGCTCAACCCCGGCGGATTGAAGTGCGGCGGAAATCACCGCCGATTGCGATGGCCCACTGGGTGCAGTCAGACTGCTGGTGCGGCCGTCTTGATTGATGGCGCTGCCTCGCAGAACGGCCCAGACGCGGTTGCCGTCGCGTAAGGCGTCACTCAATCGTTTTAGTACCACGATGCCGCATCCTTCACTACGGCCGTATCCATGACCGGCCGCAGAGAAGGCCTTACAGCGACCGTCGGGACTGAGCATGCCTGCCCGGCAGAAACCGACTGTCACGTCGGGACTGAGCACAAGGTTTACGCCACCGGCGATGGCCGCAGAGCATTCTCCGAACCGCAGGGCTTGCAGGGCTTGGTGCAGGGCGACGATTGAGGAGCTGCAGGCCGTGTCGACCACGATGCTGGGTCCGACCAGACCGAGCGCGTAGGACAGGCGCCCGGCAATTGCGCATTGTGCGGTTCCTGTGGACAACATAGATTCGTCGCGTTCGTTGGCCTCCGTCAGCAGTAACTGGCGATAGTCGGCGGTGGATACGCCCATAAACACGCCGACCTTCTTTCCGGCCAGTGAGGCTGGTGCGATGCTGGCATGCTCCAGGGCCGTCCAAGCCAATTCGAGTGTCAAGCGCTGCTGCGGGTCCATGGACAGCACCTCGCGCGGGGAAAGATCGAAGAAGGCGGCGTCGAAATCCAGCGCGCCGTCAATAAAGCCGCCGGCGCGGGTGTACATCCGGCCCGGGGCATGGGGGTCGGCGTCGTAATAGGCCTCAGCGTCCCAGCGGTCTTCGGGAATAGGCCCGATCGCGTCGCGGCCCTCGCGCAGCAAGTTCCAGTACGCATCGATATCAGGCGCGCCGGGAAAGCGACAAGCCATGCCGACGATGGCGATGGGTTCGTTCAGGTGGCCGTCTTGCGTGGCTGCGGGCAGGGAAAATTCTTGTTGCTGCGCACCGGAATACAAGTGCTCGACGTACGTGGCTATGGCGTCGATATTGGGTTGGTCAAACAGCAGGGTGGCGGGCAGGTCAACTTCATCGCCCAGCCACTTCTCGAGTCGTTTCACCAGATCAACGGCAAGCATGGAATCCACGCCAATCCGTTCGAAGCCTAGATTGGCGGGCGGCGGGGAGTCGAGTTTCAAGGCATCGGTGAGTTCCTGTTGGAGATGGGTGATGATGCGGCGTTTGCGTTCCGCCCGTGAGCAGCCGCGCAGGGCTTCGTTGAGTGGAGCGCGCGCGGTGATGGCGACGGGCGAGGTCGTCGGGGCGGCGGTGGGCGGACACCACTCGGCCAGCGGTTCGAATGTGCCTTCTCCGTGCATGACGCTGCAGGTGGAGCGGCGAATCTTTCCGCTGGAGGTTTTGGGTGTGCGGTAGGGCGGAAGGATACCGATCCAGCAGGGCGTGACTTCGAAGTGCTTGACGACAGCGGCGCGAATATCGGCAAGCATTTTCGCCAAGTCGGCTTTCCGTCGTTCCGCACGTTTAACTTCCACCACGATGGCTAGGGCTTCCTGGTTGCTCTGGTCAACAGAGAAGGCGGCGCAGGAATCCGTTTCCAACGCAGGATGGCAGCCTTCGACGACCCGTTCGATATCTTGCGGATAGAGATTGCGTCCGCGAATGATGATCAGGTCTTTTAATCGACCGGTGATAAACAATTCGCCCTGGTACAGAAACCCGATATCGCCGGTTCGCAGGAAAGGCCCCTCGCCGGTATCCGCTATTCGCGCGGTAAAGAGTCTTTCCGTTTCTTCCGGGTGTTCCCAATACCCTTGGGCTACGCTCGGTCCGGCAACCCAGATTTCGCCGACTTCGTTTTCGCTGCAGACCTTGCACGTTTCCGGCTCAACAATGCGCACGTCAAAGCCACCGCCGATACGTCCGGAACTGGGGCGTAGCGGGTTTGCCTCGTCGGGTGCGTCTAGAATGACGACTTTGTGTTGTTCCAGCGCCGCCGAATCCAGCGGGAGAAGGAAGGGGTCCTTTTCGGGGGGCGTGGCCGACACGCACAAGGTCGTCTCGGCCATTCCATAGCAGATGAGGTGGCTTCGGTTGCGAAATCCATAGTGTTTAAAGGCTGCTGTGAATTTCTCGAGGGTACTGGCACGAATCGGCTCGGCACCGTTCCATATAGAGCGAAGAGAGCTGAGATCAAGGCCTTCACGTTCTTCCGGGGTCGTGCCGGTTACGCACAATTCCACGCCGAAGTTCGGGGTGGAGGCGATGGTGGCCCCGTAGGTGCTCATGGCGCGCAACCAGCGGATCGGCTTTTGCAGGAAGGCGGCCGGCGCCATGAGATAACACGGAACATCCACGTAGATCGGCCAGATCAGGCTGCCGACTAAGCCCATGTCATGGAAAAAGGGCTGCCAGGAAACGAGCACCCATGAATTGTCGACGACTGAGATCTCCCCGGTATACCATATGTTGTGCAGCGTGTTGCCATTGCTGACCATCACGCCCCGCGGTGAACCGGTGGAGCCGGAAGTGTACTGCAGAAAGGCCAAATCCTCCCTTCGCCATTCCGGCTGGACCCAGGCGTCGGATTGATCTTGCAGTGAATCAGTAGCGAGTACTTCAACCTGATCCCCAAGATAATCGATCAGTCCGTCATAGTATTCTTGAAGACAGAAAACTGCTCGAGGACGGGCGTCAGAGGTTATGATCTTCAATCGTTCGTCCTGACGACGCTTGCGGGGAGGGTACATGGGGACCGCCACAGCCCCTGCATAGAGGCAACCGATAAAGCCGCGGATGAAATCCAAGCCTGGCGGGTAGGGCAACAGTACGCGTTGGCCGCTCATGTCGCGTTCCTGTAACCAAGCGGCGATGGAGCGGGCCTGTCGGTCAAGCTGCCCATAAGTGAGCCAGTCTCCTTCCCGTTCCCCATCCTCGAGGAACGTGAAGACCAGCTTGTCCGGTGTTTCTCGCGCTCGCCAGCGCAGCACCTCTGCAATTGAGTTCCATGGAATCTTGCGCCACTGCTCTAGCGCTGTCCGCTCTTCAAAAGATAACATCATTCGTGTTCCGCACTAAAATCTCTATTCACAATAAAATCCATCCCGGGGGGCGGCTGCACAGTAAATATCCCCCCGGAGGATGTCATAGATTCGTCTCGTTGGCCCAGCCGGTTTCTTTAAAGCCGAAATAAGACCTCCAGCGTGTCCTATATGAACTGACAAAGCGCACTCTGTCAATCGGGGTTTATGTCTTGTTGACCAGATTAAGTTTGACTCATGAACACGATATCGAGATTCTTG
>SLAD01000314.1 GCA_007126995.1 Kiritimatiellia bacterium
CGATGAGACGCCCGTGATGATGGATCCCGCCCAAGTGGATCAAATTCTGGCCAACTTGTGCGTCAATGCGCGCGATGCAATTGGGGGCGCGGGCAAACTCACCATCGAAACCGCCGTTGTCTTTGTTGATTCCCAGCGCTGCGCAAAATTTGAGGGGGCCAAGCCAGGAGATCATATACTGCTGACCGTGCGTGACACGGGATGCGGCATGGCACCGGAAACCGTGCAGCATATCTTTGAGCCCTTCTTTACCACCAAGCGCTTTGGCGAGGGGACCGGCCTGGGATTGTCGACCGTATATGGTATCGTCCAGCAGAATGGCGGATTTATCGATGTCTCCAGCAAGGTTGGTCACGGGACGACGTTCGAAATCTATATTCCGAAAGCTAAGCAGGACGGGCAGGAGGCCAATCATGCGGCAGTGAGCGAATCGCCGGTGGTGGGAGGAAAGGAAACGCTGCTATTGGTCGAGGATGGCCCAGCCATCCTGAAAGTGCTGGAGCGCCGTCTAACATCCTTGGGCTATACCGTTTTGGCCTGCTCCACGCCAGACGAAGCGTTGCTAAAAGCTTCGACGCACGCAGGACCGATCCCGTTGCTGATCACTGACGTCGTCATGCCGGGCATGAGCGGACGAGAACTATCGGATCGACTGCAAGAGCTTCGTCCGGACATGAAGACTCTGTTTATGTCCGGCTACACGGCCAGTGTGATCGAACACCATGGCGTTCTGGACGATGGCGTTGAATTCGTCCAAAAGCCCATCAAGATTCCGGTGTTGGCGACCAAAGTGCGTGCCATGTTGGATGACAAACGAGCATAGCTTGTCTCAAGCCCTATCTGGGGGCGCGCGCGCCCGCCCTCAATCGTGCGTTTCTCCCGCCCCTACCTCGGAGCTTTGGCGTAATAGGGATAATCCGACATCGGTCGATCCGGCGGAACATGCTTCCAGCGCTTGTACATCCAGAGCCATGCGGTCGGGTGTGCGCGAATGGCCTGCTCGATCGACGCGGCAATCGCTTGGGTCAAGTTGAAGACCTGTTCATTCTTTGTGTCTCCTGCCACGTCGCCCGGCACAAGTTTCGGACAGGAATGTACATAGTAGGTGCCATCCCATTTCGGGATGCAAAACCCGAACAGCACATCGGCATTCGTCTTCAAGGCCAGTACGGCGCCGGCATCGGAAATGGGGACGGGCAAACCAAAGAAGTCGACGAAGATACCGCCTTCACGCGGCCGCGTATTTTGATCCAACAACAGCCCAATCTTGCCGTCCTCTTTTAGCGTCCGCAGCATGCCGCGGATGGCGCCATCGCGCGGGATAATGATTTGTCCCGAGACCACACGTATGCGGGCCAAGTACTCGTCGACGGCGGGGTTCACCAATGGGGCCGCCACGCTTGACAGCGGGTTGCCGCGAATGCTGACCGCGTGTCCCAACAACTCCCAATTGCCGAGATGCGCCGTGATGCACATGTGCGCCTTGCGCTGGAAAAGCTCGTCCAGCAACGGATCGAAGGTCACTAGGGATTCAATCCGTTCGCGCGTCTGTTCGGCAAACCAAAAGATATCCAGAAAGACCAGCGTGGCCGTCTGAAAAGCCTCTCGTAGTATGGCCCGTTTTTCCTGTTTCGATTTGGTGTCTCCGTATACCAAGTCGAGATTGGTCAGTCCCACCCGTCGCAGCGCCGTGGGTAAAGTATAGCCGATTCGTCCGAGTATACGGGCCGTGCGTAGGACGGTGGTTCGCTTCCAGCGGGGCACCCAGCGCAACGCCAGTCGCGTAATCGCAGTCTCAACGCGCTTGCGCAGTGATTTAAAGCTACTCATTGCGACGATCGCTCCCAAATAAGAACTTTAACCACGTGCCGGTATAGCGTGCCCACGCGGCCTCATTATGCTTTTCACCCGGCGCCCGCTCCACGCAGACGGCGGGCTGATCCAGCCAACCCTTTGCGGCGAGCGACTCTTCCATGCGTTCTAGGTCTTTCATCAACAGTTGTTCCAGCTCGTCGCCATCTCCGCAGTGAAGGTAAAAGCGCAGGTTTGGCCATGCGGTGGCGTGGTTGACCAAGTCGAAGATGATCTCTCCTTGCTTGTAACTGAACGCCGACGAGAGACAGGCCGCCCCAAAGAAAATATCGGGTCGCGTCCACGCCATATAGAAGGATAGACCGCCGCCCATTGAGCTGCCGGCGACAGCCGTATGCGCCCGATCCGGCAAGGTGCGATAGGTGGTATCGATCATGGACTTGAGCTCATCGATTACAAAACGTGTGTAAGCCCCAGCTCGGGCGGACGCGCCGTACTCCTCGTAGCGCTCCGTAGTGCTGTAGATGCCGACCACGATGATCTCCTGCAAGTCGCCGGCCCGAATCAATTGGTCGCACCACTCATCGACTTCCCAGTCCTGTCCCCACGTCGACGTGTCAGGGTCAAAGATCTGCTGACCGTCGTGCATGTACAGAACCGGGTACCGCCGATCCAGCGCCTCGTTGTAAGACGGCGGCAGCCAGACAATCACGGGCCGGACCTGCAGGTCCTTCGGCTTAACCTGATGAATAACGTAGTTTCCAACAATCATGGGGCGAAATCTATCACAAAGGATGCCGACGCATCAGGCGGAAGGCGCGTCTGCGGCTCCGTCTGCCCGTGTGCGCAGTTCGCTGGGCGAGCGGTACCACGCCAACGAGCCATAGCCCGCGCCGATCTGATTCTCAAAAACAATACAGGCACAACCCGCCTTCTTGAAAACAACCCATTCGCGCGTCTCAGGCGGCTGGCACAGCGCGGTAAACGTGCTCAGGTCGGGCATGTGGCCGACGAGCAGGATCGATTTCTCACTTCGCGTTTGTAGCCACTTGAACAGGGCCGCCGATGCGCCACCCGGCGCCATAAAGTCACAAAGGGTCACCGGTTGATTCGGCAACAACACATCACGCACGATCTCGGCGGTTTCCCGGGCACGGACAAGCGCACTACTGCCCACCAAGTCCGGCTTGACCCCGGTGGCGAGCAGCCCTTCTGCGACGGCCCGCGTTTTTTCTTCACCCCGCGATGAAAGCGGACGATCGAAGTCTCTTGTGATCCCGCCTTGTCCCAAATCCAGCGCGATCCCGTGCCGAAATAAATAAACCTGCTTCATCGTTCCGTCCTCTTCGATTGCGGTAGGTGCGGTTTGAAAATGCGGCGCTGCTCGTCTTCCTGCTCGCGCACCGCCTGTTGGGCCAATTCATAGAAATAGGCTTGGCAGCGTAAGGCGCGCGACTTCTTTGACGGCTTGCGGTGATGGTAATGGTCTTCCTTGAGTTCGCGTCCTTTCACATTGTCCCGTAAAC
Organism: Kiritimatiellia bacterium; assembly: GCA_007126995.1. Lineage (GTDB taxonomy): Bacteria > Verrucomicrobiota > Kiritimatiellia > SLAD01 > SLAD01 > SLAD01. The sequence continues at coordinate 3,339 of SLAD01000314.1, forward strand.
AGGTCTTCAAGATGGTGAAGAGCTTGTTCTGCGCCATGGCGTCTTCCACCGGCACCAGCAACTCAATCCGACGATCCAGGTTGCGCGGCATCCAGTCCGCACTGGAAATGAAGTAGAGTGGATCGCCACCACGCCGGAAATAGATGATCCGGCTGTGCTCCAGAAAGCGATCCACTACACTCACGACCGTGATCCGGTCGCTCAGCCCCGGCACACCCGGCCGCAAACAGCATATGCCGCGCACATTCAGCTCGATTTTGACCCCTGCCTGCGACGCGTCGTAAAGCGCCTTGATCAGGTCGGGGTCAACCAAAGAGTTGAACTTGGCCATGATGTGCCCCTTTTGGCCTTGCTGACTGCGCGCCGCCTCATTCTCAATACATTCGAGCAGTCGCGTGCGTAAACTGACAGGTGCCGAATCGATCTTGCGAAAGCGAACAGACTGGCCGTAACCCGTGATCGTATTAAAGAACGTGGCCGCATCCGCCCCGTAGTCATCATCGCTCGTCATGTAGCTGATATCGGTATAGAGGCGGGCCGTCTTCTCGTTGTAATTGCCGGTGCCAAAATGGACGTAACGCTTGATCCCGGATGACTCGCGGCGAATCACAACACAGATTTTGGCATGGGTCTTGAAGCCGCGAATACCATAGATCACCTGCACGCCCGCCGCTTCCATCTCACGAGCCCATTCGATATTGCGGGCCTCATCGAAGCGCGCCTTCAGTTCGACGATGACGGTCACCTGCTTGCCTCTTTCCGCCGCGCGCATGAGTGCCGCCACAATCGGGCTGTTATTACTGGTGCGGTAGAGGATCTGCTTGATCGCCAGCACGTCCGGGTCATCTGCCGCCTCCTCGACGAAACGAATCACCGGTTCGAAGCTGTCATAAGGATGATGAAGCAGGACATCTCTTCCTGCCAGCACGTCAAACATCTTTTCCGGTGGTCGCAAGTCGGGGGCAAGCTGCGGTGGCCACGATTCGGATTTAAACTCCTCGAACCCAGCCATCGTAGCGAGTCCCATATAAGCCGAAAGATCGAGCGGACCCGGAATCTGAAAGAGGAACACGGGATCCACCGCGAGCGCTTGCTGCAGGTAGCCCTTTAGTTTCGTCGAAGCGTGTTGGCCGATTTCGAGCCGGACGCAAGGGCTGGTGCGGCGCGCAGCCAGAATGTCCTCCATCCCCACCAGCAGGTCCGGGGCTTCATCCTCGCGCACTTGCATGTCAGCATTGCGCGTGATCCGGAAGGGGACCGCTTCCTCAATGGGTTCGCCCGGGAAAAGGCGGTCCGCAAAGGCAGCCACTACATCCTCTAGGTGAATGTACTCATGGCCATCGACACACGGGAGCGTCATGAAGCGAGCCAAGGACTCCGGAATCATGATCACCGCAAACCGACTGGTATCCTCTCCGGCGGCGGGCGCAAGCCGAACGGCAATATAGAGCGTCAAAGCCTTTAGCAAAGGAAACGGTTGGTCCGGATCGATCGCGATCGGCGTGATGACCGGATAGATGAGGTCCTCAAAGGTCTGCTCAATGAAGCGCAACTGTTCCTGATCCAATTGCGGCGACATGACGCGGCGTATGCGCGCTTGATGCAGCGCCGGCTCCAAGTCGTGCTGGAAGCAGTTATACTGGTCGCGGACCATTTTGCGGGCATAGCGGCTGATCAACTGCAGCTGACGGGTGGGGGTCAGCCCGGCCGCATCACGCCGGGTACGCCCCTGGGTCTTGAGTAGCTGTAGCCCGCCCACGCGCACCATAAAGAACTCGTCCAGATTCGAGCTGGTAATCGCCAGGAACTTCAGCCGTTCCAACAGCGGGACAGAAAGGTCGGCCGCCTCTTCCAGCACGCGTTGATTAAAATCGAGCCAGCTCAGCTCGCGATTGATGAAGGTGGCAGGGGGAGGGGACTTACGTTTAGCGGACATGATGTATTCCTCTCACTCGGGCGTCCCGCCGAATTTCGACGGTGAGACCAAAGATGTCGCGAAAGAGTTGCCCCTTATCGCGCAAAGCAAAACGCTCCAGTGTAAGATCTTCGACGCCGTGCACACGAATCATCAGTTGACGGCCATTGCGTTGAAACTGGATGTCGCGAATTTGTTGCATGTGGTTTTGATCCAGCGCGTCGGCAATGCGAAGGAGCGCGGCGAGTTTCGCCACGATTAGTTGGTCGGATTCCGGTAGGGCCGCGTATTCCACGTGCGACGGCTTCGGGATCGCGCGCCGGTGATAACGGGCGATCAAGGCCACCATCAGTGTATCTTTACGGCTGAGCCCGAAAAGGTCGCTGTTTGTGATCAGGTACTGCGAGTGTTTGTGGTGGCTTTGATTGCCCACATAAAGCCCGATTTCGTGGAGGAGCGCAGCCACGTGCAAGAGCAGTTCATAGCGTGGATCCAGTTCGTGTTCGTCTTGTAGTTCATGGAACAGCGCACCGCACAGCTTCGCCACGTGATGGGCATGCTTATCTTCGTAACTATACTTTTCACCGAGTTGTTTGGAGGAGTGAATAATCTGGTTGCGAAAGTGGTCTGTCCACATCCCGCGGGTCGCCATTTCCAGAAGTAACCCGTCGCGCAAGGTGATTTTGGAAATCAGCAACTCTTGCACATCGAATGAATCCGCCAACTGCGCGTAAGCCAGCAGGGCCGGACCCAGCGTTTCAGCATCTTGAAATCCGAGATGATAGTTGCGTGCCAGCTCATCCACAGGCATGGCGGCAACTTGTCGGGCGAACTGATAAAACCGCTTCAAGGGAATGCTGACCAAGCGTTCGTCCGATCGCTCCGGCACCAATTCGTCCGCCGCCACCCGCACATCGCCGCCCAGCGCGATCATGCGCTGGACCGGTTCCGGGGGAATAGTGCGGTGAATCTGATCGACCGTCCGCTGAATATGCCGCCCCAGAATGCTCGCCATGCGACCGGCCGGCGTGCGGCTTGTTTCTAACGTCTCGCGCATGCGCAACGCGCCCAGCCGGTAGGTACGGGACAGGGTGACGTGCTTATCCTGCACCAGCAGCACTTCCGTGCTACCGCCGCCGACCTCCACTATCAACGTGTCATGCGCATCCAGTCCACCCCAGCGTTCCAGCCCATCGCGCACAGCGATGTAAGTTAGCCGATTAACTTCTGATTCCTCGATGGCTTCGACGCGTATCTGCGAAGCGATGAAGAGGCGATTCAAAAAGGTTTGCCGGTTACTGGCTTCGCGGACGGAGCTGGTTGCAACGGCACGAATGTGGTCGGGTCGGTCAATACCGTAGTCGAGCAGCACACGCCGGTAGCCCTTCAGCACGGATACACATTCTTCAATCGTGTCCTGCTCGATTTGTCCCGCATTGAAGGTGTCCTTGCCGAGATTTACCGGATGCTGCAGCGTTTCCAGGCTGTGGACATGTCCCTGTTCATCGATTTCCGCCACCTCCATGCGGATGGCCGATGCACCGAGATCGATCACGGCCACCGGCCGACGTGCCGCGGTAGTTGGTGTGGTGTTAGATCCTGTTGCGCCCGTCATCATCCGCGAACTATATCATGATGACGAAACGCGAACAATAGAGGATGCCGCGCTAACCGAAATAACACACAAACCAAACAGCCACCGCCTAACGGGCGTGTTGATTTATCCGCGGCGCGTCGCAAGCGACGGCCCTACAGCCCGGTTAAAGGTGTCTTCTGTAGGGCGTCCGCTTGCGGATCGCCGGATTCAACTCACGATTCGGAATAAATCAACACGCCCTAACGGCGGCAGCTACGGGAGACCGCGCTACTCTGCCGCATCCGCGATCAGCGCGGCGGCGCCCAGTACACCGGCATTGTCGCCCAGCTTCGCCGCCGCCACCTTGAGCGATTTGGCGTAGGCCGGCATCGCCTCTTTTTCGATCGTCACGCGGACTTCCTCCAGATAGAGGTAGGGCATCGATTCGACCAGTCCGCCGCCGAGCACGAGAATGTCCGGTGCCAGGATATTCACGACACCGGCAACGGTTGTCCCTAACACGCGCGCAGAATGCCGGACGATCTCCTCGATGATGGTGTCGCCTTGCTCGATCGCCAAGGCCAATGTCCCGCTCTTGATGTCTTCGAGATGGGTTCCGGCCAGGTGCTGCAATGCTGGGGCTTGTCCGCGGTAGACCGCTTGCGCGGCCTGTGCGGAGATCGCCAGTCGGCTGGTCATGGACTCCAGCGAACCGTATCGACCGGGACCGCCGACGGGTCCCCGCGGATCGATCGGGAAATGACCGATTTCCATGCACGATCCGGTCCGGCCACGAAAGACTTTACCCTCGTAAATGCAGGCCCCGCCAATGCCAGTGCCGGGAAACACGCCCAGCAGACAACGCGCGCCTTGGCCGGCGCCGAATTTGTATTCGCCATAAGTGCCCGCATCAACGTCGTTGGCAATCAATGCGGGGCAACCGAATCGCTTTTCGAGTCGCGCCTTCAGCGGGACGTTCTTCCAGCCAAGATTGGGCGCTTCGAGCACGACCCCTTTATCGAGGTTTAACGGCCCCGGACAACCAACACCAATCCCGCCGAGCTGTTTTCGAGATATGTCTGCCTTGGTAACGGCTTCGTCGATGGTCTTGTAGATGCGCTCCAACACGGTATCTACACCAAGATTGCCCTTCGTCTTGCGCCGATCAGAGGCGATCGCCTTAAATTTGGCGTCGAATACGGTCGCCATCATCTTGGTGCCGCCGAGATCGAATCCGACCCAATAGGTTGTCTTGCTCATGATTAGAAAAACCTCTTGATCACGCCCAATATGCCTTGTTTCCAAGGCACGCGATGTGTAACGCCACCTTGTCCGGAGAACTGCTCCAAGTTTGCCAGATACCACTCGTAATTACGAATCAGCGCCTCCTTATTCGAAAAGCGCGGCTTGAAATCCAACTGCTTCTCGATCTTGTCGGTCGAAACAAACGAATCCTCGCAGGCCGTCTCATAGACCCATTTATACAGGGGCGACAGCTTCAATGCTTCGAGAATACGCAAGGCCCATATCACCGGTCGAGCCGGAAACCCGATAATTCGTTTGCCGTGACCCGCCCGATCCAACACCGCTTGGTAATCTTCGCGCATGGTGGTGAAGTCCGTCGCCCCGACGTTGAAGATGTCATTCACCCGTTCGGCGTCCTGCGTGAGGCAGAGATAGATCGCTTCGCAAAGGTCTTCAACGTCCAGCAACTGATAGCGGTTATCGCCGCTCCCAATCATGGGGAAGTTGTGCCCGTCCTTGGCCCAGTCATAAAACAACGCAAAGACCCCTAGTCGTTCAGGCCCAACAAATGATTTGGGGCGCAGGATCGGCACACACATGCCCTTGGCGCGGTATTCCAAGCACACCTCTTCTGCCGCGATCTTGGCTTTTCCGTACGGCCCGACCCCAATCAACGGATCATCTTCCACCAACGGGTGATGATCCGGGATGCCGTAGACCGCCGTTGACGAGACGTGCACGAAGCGCTCGACGTTTTCCTGATGCGCGGCCTCAATCAAATTGCGGGTGCCATCAATATCCGTGCTGTAGATTTCCTCCTCGCAGTAAAGGGGTAAGGCCGCCGCCGTGTGAATGACCCAATGAACGCCTTGCATGGCGCGGGCCACAACGGCTTTATCCCGGATGTCACCCTGAACTTCCGTGATCCGATCCCGCTCGGGATAATCGAAAGGCATGGTGTCCAGGGAAACGATGTCTCCGTAACCCTTGTCCATCAAATGACGGACCAGATTGATGCCCAAAAAGCCGGCCCCGCCGGTAATCAAAATTCGCTTATCCGCTTCCATATAGTCTTCGCCCCTCAGAATTGCTGTAAGCCGCGCCAAGACGACCGGCGGCATTGTCAATGACTGGCCGCGGATAGCAATAAAAATGATCTTTGTGTTTGCAGCGCGTTTGGGGCGAACGGTATGAAGTAGCCCAAGATGAGGTTTTGGGAAAAGTATAGTCGAACCGCCCGCGTACTCCGCATCAGTGCCATCGTTCTAATCGCGGCCTGTGCGCTTGGTCTGGTGGGCTGTAATGGCGGTGACCAATCAGCCGCCGTCACCGCCGAAAACGGTGCGGTACCCGTCTACGGTTTCGAAATCACCGGCACCTTCCGGCACGATACCGGCGCCTTCACGCAGGGACTGCAGTTTCAGGGCGAGTCGCTGTTCGAAAGCACAGGACTGCGCGGACAGTCCTCGTTGCGGCGCGTGGATCCGGAAACCGGTCGCGTCCTGCAGCGCGTCAACTTGCCGGACCGCTACTTCGGCGAAGGGATCGCACTGATCAGTAACCGGATCTACATGCTGACCTGGCAGGAAGAGACCGGCTTTGTCTTTGATCGCGATACACTGACCGTGATCGACCGATTCTCCTACGAAGGGGAAGGGTGGGGGCTGGCGTATGACGGACAGCGGCTGATCATGAGCGATGGTACGGACACGTTGCGGTTTCTTGATCCGGAGACGCTGGAGGTGACCGGCACGCAAGCGATCACGGTGGCGGGCGAGCCGCTTCGTAACATTAATGAGCTGGCGTGGATTGAAGGAGAGTTGTGGGCCAACATCTTTCCCACGCACCGGATCGCACGGATTGATGTCGATACGGGAACCGTCCTGGCGTGGATCGACCTAACGGGGATTCTGCGGCGCGATCAAGTCACCGGGCGCATTGATGTGTTGAACGGCATCGCATACGACGAGGAAACGGAGCGCATCTTTGTGACGGGCAA
>SLAD01000107.1 GCA_007126995.1 Kiritimatiellia bacterium
AGCTGATTTCGCCACCCGTCGCCCAACGCTGCAGCACCGTCACCGCAACGGTATCCGAGACCTCCGTCAGTCCGCGCGAGTCCGACATCGTGACCTCGAAAAGGTAGTCGCCGGGAACGGGGTCCACCTCAATCGTGCAACCGCCATCGAGATCGAATCGTACGGCGGCAAAAATAGACAAGCGGCGCGGCTGGTCTGTCTGGTTCTCCAGCGTAATGGTCCAAATCTGCACCGGTTCCCGGCGCGGCACGAAGATGCGTTGCGTCACGGCGAGGCCAAAGGCGCGGGACGCGATTTCCGTGCTTTCCGCACGGTAACGTACGCGCAAGTCCTGCACGGGAACGGGCAATGGACAACCCGAAGGTGAGAAGGCCTCGCAGGAATCATCATCGCGCACATAGATCACCGATGACTCAAAATTGACGAGGCAGACGGTGGTGCCATCCGCCGCCCGGAACTGGGTGGGGCCGTCGCCGTATTGTGAAACAAGACTGTACAGTTCGCGGTCTTGCGGTTCCATGCCGTAGTCGTTGTGATGGACATTCATCCAGCGCCGGGCTGGCGGGGCATGGGCCTCGAAACAAGCGCCGTCCTCAATGAAGCGTCCGAACTGCGATACGGTTTCCGCGGGAGTGGACATCTTTAAGCCTGGATTATACGACACGCACCTGAACGATGCGGGCATGATCAATGTCGTGGGCGCGGTGTACCGTAATCCGCAAAGCCTTGGCGGAAAGAGGCTCGGGAAAGGAAAGAATATTCCGCCGTTGATAATTGTCCTTCACTGTTTTCACGGTGGTCCATGTGCCGTCGTTGGACCGAACCTCCAACGAGTAGTCCGCCACTGTTTCGGGTTGCGCACGGCCCCAGCACATACGCGCGGTCAGCTTGTCGCTGTGCGAGAGGGTGAGCAAGCGATGCAGGCCGGTGTCGAAGATCAGTTGCACGGACTGGATGGAGACCGGTTGATCCCATTCCAGCAAAAGCTGCGCCGGGAAACCTTGCTCCGGATTGCTCATCCAACGATGGCACCCGGGGGCGGTTTGATCCGGATGTGTGCCGCCGGGACCGAATGTGGCCCGCGTGTAACCATCGATCACGGCAGTTGCCGGCGCATCCGGCTGTTCGCTGCTGGCGGATATCCGGGCTTGCCGGGCCAGATCGCGCGGGTCGTCGTACGCCACGCCGGGAATGAAGCTATCCTGACGAAGCAGCGACTGTTGGATTGCCGCAATATCGGCGGGGGAATCGCATAACGCGTGGGCATCCATGCCGCGCTGCGCCGCGTGGGCCGCCGCCGTGCCGACCCCCTGCCCCATCGCAAAGCAGGTACCCATCACGCGCGTCGTGGCAAAGGCTACGTGCGTGGCGGAAATGTTGCGACCGGCGAACAACAGATTCGGGATATCGCGGGCCACACAGCTTCTTAACGGGATCCCGTACAGATGGGGCACCTGGACGTGATGGCACGGCATTTCATCGGTTGCGTCCACGCCGCCGGGCGGATGCAGATCGATCGGCCAACCGCCGTGGGCGATGGCGTCCGGGAACGGTCGCGCTTCCAGCACGTCCTGTTCAGTGAGGATATGGCGTCCGATAAACCGACGACTTTCCCGCTTGCCGGGCACCCAGCCAAACCAATCGAGCGCCCAGTTCGCCGACGCGGGGAAGCGGCCGCTGTTCTTGATGAAATCCCAGATACCGAAAATAATGGCCAACAGCTCGTCGCGGATTTTTTCATTGTCCCGCACCGTGTCCAGCTCACCACCCCACTCGGCCCACCAGAACCCGTATTCAAGTCCGTCTTCATGATTAGGATCATCGATGCGCAGGCGCAAACGGAGATCCTGCGCCGTAAACTTGCGCGCCCAGGACGGCGCGGTGTACGGCATCGGGACATCGTGCCGACGGGCCTGATAGAGCAAGGTCGAGCATAGCGTTTTCGCGTCGCCCGTTTCCACTGCATGGGTTTCGCCGTAGTCGGACCGCCCTTCGCGCCCATGCCGGAACGCCGCGCCCGCCTCCACGCCGAGTCGGCCGTCGCCGGTACAATCCACGAAAAGGGCGGCCGCAATGTCGAAGGCCTCTTCGGTGGAGGGTCGTTCCGCGCGGACGGATACGATCCGTCCGTCGCGCATGGTTACGCCGGTTACCGTGGTGTTCAGGAACAAGGTAAGATTGGACTCGCGGCGCACAAGGTCATACAAGGCGAGATCAAGCAGCGAGTTGGAGCGCTGGGGATTGTGGACGGCTTGTTCGAGGCGAATCTCTTCGAGGATACCCCCTTCGCGCGCCTCGGTTTCGAGCGCGTGTCCTCCGAAAGCGTCCGCGCCTACGATATGCATGCGGATTTCACTGGAGGCGTTGCCCCCAAGTACCGGGCGATCCTGGATCAGCGCCACGCGCGCCCCTTCGCGCGCCGCCGCCACGGCGCAGGCGACACCCGCCGGTCCGCCACCCGCCACCACAATGTCTACATCCAAATTCTTCATGTTTTCCATTCTAAGAGCCTGTCAAAAGAGTGCCACATCCGAGACTTCCACGTCCTAACGGACGCGGCCACATTTCTCCTCGTAGCCGCCGCCGTTAGG
>SLAD01000141.1 GCA_007126995.1 Kiritimatiellia bacterium
AAATATTCGAGAAAATCGTAAGTTGCCCTGTCGGTTAAAGGTATCATCAGCGGAGCGGACGGGTATATTGCCGCGGCTGTTATGAGTATTGCGAGGAGTGTTCTTTTCATCATGCGGTAAATTTAACCTTTTATGCGGCCAAGGTCAAGCGGGAAGATTTTAAAAAAAAGCCCCTGACTGAAGGGGCTTTTTAAGTGATGAAAAATAAAAATTTAGTACCAGCTGCCTGTAGTTCCGCGCGGCTGTCCGATCGTCATAAAGTCAATAGTGTAAACGCCGCCCAGATAGAATCTGATGTCGGTCGGCTTGGATTCTTCCTTCAGATGCGTCTGATTTCCGAGACCGAAGAAAACATTGACTTCGGGAACAGGATAGTAATTCATTCTGGTATCGAATTTGAACCAGTTGATGCTGTTGTTGTTATAGTCGTCAAGCATCCAGCTCGTACCGGCCACCATCGCGGTCAGATTGAACTGTTCGTTGATGTCCATTGCGAAATTAGCACCAACTGAGAAATCAATATATGTACCCTGAAACCCGCGCGTGTATTCATACGGGAATACCTTGACCGCCTGATCCTGCATCTGATATTTTATAGCCATAAACCCGCTTATCATGGAGTTCGGAATATGCTGATCGGCATCGTATGAATATCCGGCATGAAGTCCGAAAACTACAGGCAGTTTGTCGGGAGATTCGCCTTCTATGGTTTCACTGACCCTGTACTCAAGAAGTCCGTAAGCGTGAAGTCCTCTCTCAAATTTCGCCCACGGTGAAAGCCTTCTCAGGTTCGACTGTCTGTCAATGTATCCCAGTTCAACTGAAATATCGACAGTCATATTATCATAGGCATCCTGATCCTCATGCTGCGGCGTTATGCTTGAATAGGATACCGGAAGTCCCAGTCCGAAATACCATTTGTTTTCCTGCGGAGCCCTTACATCGCCCACATATGTGCTTCCCGACCAGTAATCGTCGACAGTTGATTCCTCAGTTTTAATGAACCTCTCGAATACCTCGTTGGGGATATAGAACCTGATCCTCGGGTTCAGGTCTGCGAAAAAGTTGAAAGCGAACCTGTCCTCTCCTTCGGGTGCATTACCGTCAACGGTCCTCTTGAACATTTCAAAACCCGCTTCTGCATCAAGAAGGAACTTATTGACCTCTTCCTGAACAGTTTCAAGCTGATAATTTACATGAGGTATGGTAAAACTCAGCACGGATTCCGGTTCATCGGCATTGTCAAAGCTGTAATATGGTAAAACCGCTCCTGCCTCGCCTCTGTTGACAAGTATTTCCGTCTCTACCTCTCTTCTCTGTGCGGTCAGGCACAATGCGAGGGACAAAACAAGGATAAATACAATATTTTTCTTCATAATCATTCTCCTTTACATGATATTATGAAGTGTAAATTACGAAAGAAAATACGATTTGTCAAGCCGAATAAAGGATTTATTTTTGTTGACAAATGAAAGATGCGATTGAAGAAAAATCTTGTGTTTTCGCATATATTTAAGTAGCTTACACGGGTTGATCTTATTCACTTGTAGGTTTCATGAGTTGTGTTGAGTTTGAAAATAAGGAGTAAAATGAGATATCTGCTTATCATAACATTGGCTTTCTTCTCTTTCTGCTTTCCGGTGACTTTGAAGGAAGTGTTCGATTCATCCCACCCGGAAGGGGGCTACGATAAGGTTCTCAGGCTTGAAAAGGGCAGACTTTACACCGGCGGACTGATGCTTGGCTTTTACTACAATCCGATAATCCGCGAATACGAGCCTTTAAAAGATAATCTGAACATTAAGATCGAGGGCAACGGAGCCATTATCGATCTGGAGAACTCGCAGATCCACATGAATTTTTCCAGAATGAAACTCGACATTGACAGCTGCGTGGTAATGAACGGCACTCTGCGCTATACCGGGAATCCTTCGCTTTACGGAGAGGGGTATGATGTCCCTTACGGCGAGGTAAGGAATGTGACTTTCTACAACAGCATTGATTACGGCATCCGCATGGAAAGATCGGGCAAAGCATCCAAGGTGATGAAAAACCTCGTTGTGAACACAAGGGGAACGGGAAACGATTTTGATATGTATTACGGTATTCCCAGAAATTCCGTAAGGACGGGAACGGCCTTTTCATTCTCCTACTTTCCGTGGTACGGTACTGTGGAAGTTGGACATGAGAACTATTTTCATCTGGCGGAAAACTGGACATACACAGATAAAATACCGGATGAACCTTTAGACCATTTCTCCCTGCTCTGAGAGTGGGGATGAACCCCTCCGGGAGAGTGGGCTGAAGCCGGTCTGGTGCCTTACAACAATATTATACAGCAGGATCCGATGCTGATCGATCCTGAAAATCTTGATTTCAGGATGAGTGATGATTCACCCGCAAAAGGTTACGGATGTGAAACCTACTACATTCCGCGGGCTGAAGAAAAAACTTTACCCGCAGTTTACACCAGGGTTCTTGAAGGCCGCAGAGCAGTCCTTGAAGGTGATTTGAAAGAAAATACACAGGTCAAAGCCGATATTCTGGAGATAAATTCTGATCTGACCATACACGAAGGCGTTCATCTTGA
>SLAD01000413.1 GCA_007126995.1 Kiritimatiellia bacterium
AGCAGATAATAGATCGTTACCCCCCAAGCCAAGGGGAAGATCCACAGGATATGAGCCCAACGCTGCATTCTGGCCAACGCGTCCATGGGCGATTAGCTGCTTTGCCCGTCGGCAAAGGCGAGATCAAGTCGGCTCGGCGCGCCAATGGCCTTTTCCATCCGGGCCAGCGTATGCCGTAATCCTTCCTCGATCACGGGGTGGTAGAAGGGCATGCGGAGCAGGTCCTGCACGGTCAGTTGCTGTTGAATGCACCAAGCGAGCAGGTGTCCCAGGTGTTCTCCAATCGGCGCGCACATTGCGGTGCCAAGCAGTTGGCCGGTTTGGGCATCGGCATACAAGCGCAGCACGCCGAAATGCTCGTTGCGAATCAGGGCCCGTTCCTGATCCTCAAAGTCGAACTCGCCGATCACGATCTTATCGGGATCCAAGCTGGCGAAATCGCGCCCAGCAGCGACGATGTTGGGATCGGTAAAGATAATATGGAGGGGCGTCCGGCGCTGAAAGGCTTGGGCCGTTTCGCGCAGCGCGTTGTAGCCGGCGACCGTGCCGTCGTCCCATGCCTCATGCATAATTTCGCGGGCACCATTGGCGTCGCCCGCAATGAATACGGGTAAGTCGCCGATTTGCATCGTTTCGGGATCATGCGCGGGCACACCCTTTGCGTCCAGCGGGACACCGAGCACATCCAGCCCCATATCATCAACATTGGGGCGGCGACCGGTCGCAACCAGCACCGCATCCACTTCCGTTTCGCGCTCACCGGCAGTGACCTTGATGCCGCCCGCGGAAGCGCTTAGGGAAGGCGGATGACCGCGCCAAAGCGTCATATCCTTTGCGCCCATCTCGGCAACCTTATCGAGGACGACGGGGTCGGTCATGCCAGCCAAATGCATGGAGCGCGCGATGCCGGTCACTTCAACGCCCAGTCGCGCCATCGCTTGTCCCAGCTCCAAGCCAATCACGCCCAGCCCGATTACGGCGACCCGACGCGGTAGTGTTTCCATCTCGAAAAAGGTGTCGCTGGTCCAAATGCGATCACCGAATGCCTGCCAGGCCTCGGGAATGATCGGGCGCGATCCAGAGGCAATAACGATGGACTTGGCACGTATAATCGATCCGTCGACATCCAACACCGTGGGCTCAACAAAGCGCGCGCGTCCTTTTATGAACTTTTCCCCAAACTTGTCTGTCTTGCGCACCATGTTACCGGCAAAACGATCCCGCAATTCCCGTACCCGCCGCATCACAGCGGGCAAGTCCACCGATAGCTGATCTGCGCCGTGGATGCCTGACCCCTCAAAGTAGAGGCGACGATGATAATCGTGCGCGATCTGAATGAAGGATTTTGACGGCATACAGCCGACCCGCGCACACGTGGTGCCGTAGGGGCCATCCTGAATCAATACGAACCGGTCCGTCTTCTTCCGAATTTCCCGAATGGCCAAGAACCCTGCGGTGCCGGCGCCAATAATCGCAACATCTACTTCTCGTTCACTCATAGCTAATCCCTGAAATAATTGGTGAGGAAGCAATACTGGATAATGACCAGACTTGCAAGCGGGCAGGGCAGGGTCCAGCGGCGAGGAATCGCCGCTGGGGTGTGCGGTTTTGGGTTGTCGGTTGCTGGCTTATCGAACAATTTAGATGCGTTTGCTCTGCGGAAACGCTACGCTCCCACCACGAGATTCACGATGAAGATTAACCGCCAATCTCTACAAGAAGCCGCCAACGAAGGGTTGATCACCGCTGACCAAGCGCAGTCGCTCTGGTCCTTTCTGGCGGCGCGCGGCCACGACACGGCATCGTTTCGGTTCACGCATATCCTATACTATTTCGGCTCAATCAAGCGGAACCCGACATCGGCGTCTCGATAGGTTCGCGGAAAGGGAGTGCGTCGGTTCACGGTCAGCAAGCCCGGGTCCCGTTCAGCCCAGCTTCCGCCCATTGCATAGGTCATGGCCTGCGACTCGTCCTCGGCCAGCGTCCATTCGGCCACGTTGCCTGCCATGTCGTAGAGGCCCAACGGATTCGGCGCAAAGCGACCGACCTCGATCATGTAGTCGCTGTCAAATTGTGCCCGGCCCGCGGGCAATGCCCAACCCCATGGATAGGGGATCGCGTGGTCGCCAGCGCGCGCCGCCAACTCCCATTCGGTGGCCGTCGGTAAGCGGACCGGTTTACGCCGCCCGCGGCTACGCCATTCCGCATAGGCGATCGCATCCGCGTAGGAGACATAAGCAACCGGCTTACGCCCGCTCACTTGCGCTCGATAACGGCCGCGCTCGAAGCGTATTTGAGGTGAATCATAGACGGGTGTTGGCCGTGTGCGATTGAGAAATCGTATAAACTGCGTCACCGTGGTTTCCGTTCGCTGCATGCGGAAGCCGGTCGTGTGAAATTCCGAATGTTCTGGATCGAACGGGGTGGGGTACGAGCCACTGGCGACGGTCACCCAGGGTCGGCGGGCGGGTGACCGTTGCCAGTGATAGGCGGCGACTACGCCGATCATGAAACAAACCATAGCGAGCAAGCACCACCTTCTCCGGCGCGATGCTCTGTGATGAGCCCGGTCAGA
>SLAD01000172.1 GCA_007126995.1 Kiritimatiellia bacterium
AACCCAAAAAACTTCTTTTTTTTGCGCGACTTCAGGTTGCAACACACATTCGTCACCCTTTCTCGGAGATTTTCTGGTGATTTAATTCCTGCACCGTTTTTGCCACTGAGAGCACCGTTTCCGAGAAGGGTGAACGATTCAGATTGTCTCTAACCGTGAGTGATCACGGATCGCCGTTCTCGCAACCCGTTTTCAGGTGCTCTTGTCATCGTTTTTAATGGAGTGTCTTCATCTTCGTCGTCGCCGTTTCATGTTGAGTTTCCCGATATGATTGGTGTACATTGGCAGTCAGGGTTGATAAAGACATTCGAATCAAGCCCCATCGCCTTGAGATAGGCCATGGGGCGTTCTTTTGGCGGACAGAGCAGATGCCTCCGGCTACCGATTCGTGCGACCATGATACCCGTCACTGCGGTGCTCATCATGAAAGCGGTTGGTTTATCTGTCGACCGGCCAGCCCAGCCGGCAAGCGTGGTTCCTGTATTCTTGAGATAAGCACGCATGGATCTCTCCATGAGCCGCCAGATCATAAGGGCAATGATCAACACCATCCCCAGCGCATCGATCCGGGACGGTTTCTTGAGGAAGATGTCGTTGACGATAAGCGGATCCTTCAGGAAGGCGAAGTCACTTTCCACGCCGTACTGGCCTTTGTATGTCCTCAACAAAGCGGCGGCATCCATGGCCGCCTCGCCGTCCATCGGTACATTGGAAAGCAGAACGAAACATCCGGCCAGCTCCCTGAGCCGCGCCACCCCGACCTCATCCTCGCGGATGTCCCATGCCAGTTGATATTTCGTGTCGGTTGGAATCGGGCCATTCGCCGGAGGGCGACCACGCTTGCGCACTTCAACCGGACATATGGAAACGTCGACCTTGTGAAAACGCCCCGAGAGTGCCTCGGCCTGCTGTGCCGCACGTTTTGCATCCGGTTCACATGCGTAGAGTGCCGGAACCTTTCTGAGGGCATCCCGGATCGACTTTTCAGACGTTTCCAAAAGCTTGTCGCAGCGTTTCTGACGGCGTTTATCATGCGAGCTGGAGTGAATCACCACCGCCCTGTAGCTCTTGGCGTAAAGCGTTACCGTTGTCTCGAACGCCTTGTATAGTGCACAGGGCCGGTTGCCGGTTGTGTGCGTTTCAGCCATTGTGCCCAGAGGGGTCCATTGATCAGCATCAACGGCAACACCGATGGCCCGCTCGCACTCCTTGTAGCTGGCTGGCAGGCGCGAGACAAAGAGATTGGATCCGACGGCCTCCAGATTCTTCTCGGTGACCATGGCCGAGTCGGCCACATACACAAAAGCCCCCGGCCCCAGGCCATGCCTGGCCATGATCGAACTGATGCGCGAGAGAACCACATTGTTCGAGGTCTTGTCCGAGGAGTTCCCGTCCAGGGTGCGTCCGAAAATCGGCACGCCCCGGTCCACGCACAACAACTCGGTCATGAACTGCTTCAGATCGGGGCGGTGATCCTTGCTATGCCCCCGGGTAATGACTGGCCCCGGCGGTGGCGATTGCGTATCGCAGGCGCGATAATCTCCCCACAGGCTGGTCGATGTCGTGTCGTAACTCGGAGCCGTTGTGTCCAGCGCGAATGTGCCGGTTGCGCGGATGCCAAGCTCGGTCACGATCTTGCTTGGACCCGCCTTAAAAATGGCGTCCAGGGATCGTCCTACATTGACATCGCTGAAGGCGGCGGCGGAGATCTGCTCGCCCACAAGCAGCTCCACGTCCCGGCCATTGAGGAACTCATTGAGCCGATAGAGGGGGGAACGTCCGGAGAGGGTGTCCAGAACCATCGCCTGAACAACAACCCCGGGCTGAATATCCATTTGCGACGAAACCATCTCGTTGACCACCTCAACAACGCCAAGCCGACGACAGTACGCGGCCGCACTTGGCAAATGGCCATGGTTGTACACCTCCGCGCCTTCGAGAGCTTCCAGTCCTGTAGGGGGTGACTCAATCTTCATAGACACCATCTTTCATGAGTATCAGGTTGATTTGTGTGATTCGATCGATGATCTCGCGGGCCCGGTGATACTCAGCCAGCCCGGCTTGAGCCGCAGCGACGTGCGCATTCGGTATATATTTCTGTCGTTGCCGCCCGCCCTCGCGCACAACCAGATAGTGTCGCGGGCCGTGGCGATCCCCTTGATGGCATCGACAGCCTGCCCGGGAACAAACCGAGAACCGCTCCACCCATGAACCGTGCAGCATACGGGGAAGTCCCGCCAGCTCGGTGAGTAGCCTAGCCCGCTCATCCAAAAGTTTTTTCAGAGTTTTGTTTGACATGCGCGATCTATAGCAAATATAAGATGCGCTATTCAAGCAAAAAAAAGGAGAAATTAACGAAAAAAATTTGACCAAAAGTCAGAGACGCAGGCGTAGACTAAGGTGAAGTAAATCCCTTAAATACTACGATGCGAGCACTTGAAATCCGTTTGTAAGGACGGCGCCCCTGTTGTGCCGTGAGACGGAACTCCGTGGCGATAATGAACCACGAGCAGAGACGATCCGAACGTTCACCTTTTCGGAAACGGTCCTCTCAGTGGGCAAAAACGGTG
>SLAD01000393.1 GCA_007126995.1 Kiritimatiellia bacterium
AGCGTCGTCGCCGCTTCCAGCGCGGGCTGGATGGCGGTGAAATCGTACTGCGCCGGGTCATGCCCAACACGCAGGGTATACTGGACCCGGGACTCGTCCAGCTCCCACGGCTCAAAAGCGCGGATCACCGGAGCTTCATCCATCACGCGGGGCGCCGGAGCTGGTTCGGGTGCTGGGGGCTCCACTACGTGCGGTTCCGGTTCCGGTGCCGATACCGGTGGTTCGGGCACCTGCGGTTCAGGCGCTTCAGGAACAGCGCAGCCGCTCAGTGCCGCTATGCATCCGATACCCATGATGTGTCGCCAGGGACCCGATGGGCCTACTCTCCGTGCCGTGTTATTCATAGAACCCTTCTCCCATGTAATCACATTATCCATCGCGCGTATGCATTCCTTATAACATAGCCCAAATTGAATGGGGTTCAGATCGGATTTGACCGTTAAGCAGTTCTTGGCGTTTGTAGCACCCAAAGTCATTTAACTGGTAAACATTCTTGTGTCGGTGTGGACTGTGCGGCGTTTCGACAGCGGGTTATGCTTATGGTCATGAACAGGTGGTGGATCTATTTGGCGGCCTGCTGTGGGCTGGCTGTTCCGGTAACGTACGGACAAGGCGGGACCGGTGCGCCCCCGATTGACGAATCGGAAATTGTGGCCACGATCTATGTGGATGCGGTGGCGGCGCCAGGCGGAGACGGAACGGTCGGCGCGCCCTACAACGACCTGCAGACGGCGTTCAACCGCGCAGTTAATCATTACAACGCCAATGAACAAGGGGTCAGAGTCTTGCTGGCCCCGGGCACGTATCGTCCCGGCACACCCGGCGCGCTGAATGCCATCTCCTTCCCAACACCCGCCACCGACGCCCCGGTGGTCGTCGAAGGTGCGGGCTGGTTGCCGGGGACGCATTCCGGCGATGTCATCATTACCGGCTCCGAGGAGTGGACGGATTGGACCAACAACGGCGACGGCACCTGGTCAAAACATTGGCCGTACAAATGGGGTGTCGGCCCGAACAACACCGGCGGCGGCAATCCGCCGGAAACCATGTTGCGCTACGAACTGGTGCATGTGGACGGCCAGACGTACTACCAAGTGCTCGGGGACGATGATCCCCATCTGGATAATTTAACCGCCGAGGAGGGCGCGTTCTGGGTTAATGAGGACACCGAGCTCATCACCATTCGCCCGCCCGCTGGTTTCGGCAGCCTGAATGATGCCTTGGTGGAGGTGTCCACCCGTCACCGCTTGCTGCATCACTGGCGTCCGCAAGCCAACACCTCACCGACCCGGGTTGCCTTTCGCAATCTGGTGTTCCAGCACGGCACCGGCGGTATGAATAGTGGCGCAGTGTTGCTGCAAAACATGATCGGCTTATGGGTGGAGGATTGCGTGTTCCGAAACAATAAGCAAATGGGCGTCACCATCGCCGGTATCCACAGCGTGTTCACGATGCGGGACACCGATGTCATCCATAACGGCGAAATGGGCGCCGGGTTCCAAGGGGTGAACATCCTTGTCGAGCGCTCGCGCTTCAGCCATAACGCGCGCTTCGCCGACGTGGTGCAATACTACGGGTGGGGTTACGGGGACATCAAGGTGGGCGAATCCCGCGACACGACCTTTCTGGAGTGTGAATTCAGTCACAATTACGGCATGGGTCTGTGGTTCGATACGGGGTGCGTAGGCATGCTGGTCGAAAACTGCATTATCGTGGAGAACACGTCTCAAGGCCTTTGGAGCGAAAACAATAACCGCAACACTGTGGCCGGGCTGGGGCGTCAACCGACGGTTACCGTGCGTAACACCTACATTGCCGAAAACTATCGCCGCTCGCCGCAAGCGCACGCCTTAGGCGGTGGCTTCTACATGACCGAATCGGAAAACACGGTGATCGAGTACAGCGTCCTGTACGGCAACCATGTGCAGTTCCGCGTGTCGGACGGTCCCGGACGCGGACCGATCGATCACACGACCGTTCGGCACAGTATCCTGGCCGGGAATCAGGAGAGCCCGCAGAACATCTACGCGATCGGCTATGGCACCGTGGGCTGGCCCCAGTTTTTTAATACCCTGACCGACCAATTCGACTACAACGCCTATTACTGCCCCGGCATCACCTCCGATGGCGTGATCGAAACTCCGCAACCGCGCCCGGCCACGACCAAGGCCTTCTATCGTCTGAACCAAGCGATGGTGGAAGACCTCGCCGGTTGGCAGGCCCTGCACGCTGGCAAGGGCGCGGAACAAAACTCGTTTTGGATCACCGACTATCACGGGCAACCCCTCGTCACCGTCGACGCGGTGGCCGAGTATCGTCAGGAAACCGGCGGAACCGTCGATGGCTTTGTGGTGCGACGCGCCACCCGTGACACGTCCGATCCGCTGGTCGTCAACTACATGGCCCAGGGTACCGCCGTCGCCGGCACCCATTACGAGGCCTTCCCCGGTTCCGTCACCATCCCGGCGGGCGCGTTCTCCGCCGTCATCGCCTTCACGCCGATCGAAACCGGGACCTCCTTCGGCGAGCATTCGGTGGGCATTCACGTGACCG
>SLAD01000398.1 GCA_007126995.1 Kiritimatiellia bacterium
AAGTGGCCGCGTCACCCGGAACTTAAGGGATTGTCAGACACCATTTAAAGTTTGTCAACATAGTTCGGTGGCTGGATCATAATGTTCGATAGCAAGTCCTAAGATCAAGCCGAAGGCAGGGGCGCACGCAGGTCTGAAAAGCAAGGAGTCCCGCCGTGGCGGGATGACTGCCCGCCCCGCTGAAAGCGGGTTTTTCAGACCAAGTCGCAGATCAAGCCGGAGGCATGGTGCAACGAAGATAGCGGACATTATGGACAGACACTATTCATAGAAATCCGAGTTCGAGTTGCGCCTCCTCACTCATCATATCCTTGCTCCAGGGCGGGTCGAAGGTGATATCGACGGTGGCTTTGGTGACGCCCTGCACACTGCCGGCCTTTTGCTCCACCTCGGCGGGCAGCGACTCCGCCACGGGGCAGGAGGGGCTCGTGAGGGTCATGGCAATTTTCACCTCGCCGGCATCGTTGATGTCGATGTTGTCGATGTTGTAAATGAGGCCGAGTTTATTTCAATGCAAACCCCACGCAACGCAGAAGTAAGGATGGCATCTCTAAACTCCCAAGCACTGAATTTACTGTTAAGTTGCAGAGCTCTTCTTATCCCGACCTATTACCTCCAACAACTTCATATTCTGCTGCTGCAAAAACACGATGTCAGCACGCATGGCAGCAATCTGGCCTTCGAGGCTGGCAAGTAGCTTTTCGTTAAGGAAGTTGTTGGTATTATACACCCCACTCTGGGTGCAATTGGTCAAGACATTGGCTGGTTGAAAGGCGAGCAATGACTTCAAATCCATGCTCAAACTTCGCGCAATGGCATCCGCACGGTTCAAATCCACTTTGGTTTTGCCTGCTTCAATTTGTTGAAATGCTTGTTGACTGATGCCAAGATCAAAAGCCAGCGCTTCCTGCGATATGCCACGCATTTCGCGGAGCATTTTGATTTTTGAGCCGAGGTTGAGTTTAATTTCGGGCATGAGAGAATTGTATTTAGCAAGCGTGAGACTTGTTGCGAATATACAGATTAACTATGCTTGTAAAGCAGAGATTCCATTCTTCCTTAAAAAAATTCCAGAGTAGATTGATGAATCGACTTTGTGGTTCTATATGTTTCGAGTGAAATTTATAGGTTGTAGCTTACAAATATTTTCTTTGTGCATTACAACGCTGTGATGGCGAATGGTTTCAATAAATATATCGAGATTGCTTGACGAAATACGAACCAAGTTAAATAGTTACTTTCAAAAAACATCGTTTTGCGCATTCGGGATACACCGAATAAAACCGCATCACCAGACGGGAAGTCTAAGAATTGACTTGATTAAGGTTTCAAAAGGCAATGAAAAAGAGTAGTTGCTAAATCAATTATTTTAATCAAATTAAGATGAAAACAAATGACAACTTGCTCGCAGCATTTCGTGAGTTTGAATTGAATTCAAATCAACAAACCACCATAAAAGCTGGTATTGGACAAGACCCCCCAGGAACGAATTGTACCGAAGAAGAAGCTCAAACTGAAAGTGGTGGGACTACAACGACTGACACGTATTGGTCATGTGGGGATGAGCATGAAATTGCATTGAGATGATAGTTTCTGAAATTTCTTCATGATATGTTTTTTAGTTAAAAGCCTTTTCGCGTGAGAAACTCGTGAAGAGGTTTTTACTATTAAAATATAAAAATTCATTTATTTTGATTCTGATCTTTAGCACCTATATCGAGGATTCTACTTCAAAGGTCATTGATTGGCTGGCATTTATGGGTCAAGATTTTCTTCGAATAAATAACGGAAACTTAAATAGCTTTGCTTTCGTGGCCAGTATTGGATCCCATGGTGATTTTTTGTGCCTAAATGGAATTGATAAATCAAAAGTAAAAAGCATCTGGTATCGCAGAACAGGCCCAAGCATTATTCCTAATTTTCCGGCAACAGACAATCAATCGCTTAACGCTAGTATGCGACAACATATGAGATTGGAGTTAAATGCTTTGCGCGAATTGTTTTACAAAGGAATGAAAAATGTGCGGTGGTTAAGTCATCCAGATAATCCTCATGTCGAAAAGTTTTCAGTCCTCAAATTAGCGAATGAGTTAAAACTAAAAGTACCAGCAACGCTAATATCAAATCGAAAAGAGGAGATTTTGAAATTTAAGAAAACTTATAAGCGCATAATCGTGAAGAACATAGATGCTACCATCCCACTCAGGATTGATGGCAGGACCTATTCTACTTATACAGCAATTATTGAAGACGAGACACTAAAGGATTATAAATCTTCAGTATTCCCCTGTACCTTCCAAGAACTTGTTGAAAAGGATTTTGAAATAAGAACCTTTTATTTGAATGGGGAGATTTACAGCATGGCAATTTTTTCGCAGAATGAGGAAACAACAAAAATTGACTTTAGAAGATACTCGAAAATACCAAACAGAAAAGTACCATACCAACTCCCAGCCCTGATAGAACAGAAAGTTATTCAACTTATGAAAGTGTTGAACTTAAATACTGGTTCACTTGACTTTATAAAATCAGGGAAAGATACGATATTTCTCGAGGTTAATCCAGTCGGTCAGTTCGGTATGGTTTCCCAACCTTGTAATTATTATTTAGAACAGAAGGTGGCACAGTTTTTATCACATGAAGAATAAAATAGAATGAAGAGTAAAATAGAAACGATTTTTTGCCAGAAAGACCTGTTGAACTTGCCGATTACGTATCGGTTAGCTCAAACTTCAGAATATAATGGCTCTAAAATAGCCCGAGTGAAGAGTGATTTTCATCAAGATTTAGGAATACAGTCCTATTCATTGCAAAAATCAATATCTAACATTCATTTAAATGACTAATAAGAAAGCAGATTATTTTCTTTTATTCTCGAATTGTGTAGTGGTTCGTGGCGCAAAAAGATCTACAATTTATGACCTTCAATTTGAGAGGTATAAAAACATACCAAACCTTTTGGCAGATGTTTTGGGCCATTCAGTTGATCTTCCTATAAAGTCAATCAAGCTTATTTACAATGATGAATATAGCGCAGGTATCGATAGCTACTTAAATCTTTTAGCCGAGGAGAGATTTGGAACGTTCTATCACAGTATAGTGAATTTCATTAAACTTCCATTGGACTGGAAGTATCCTGGAGAACTAACCAATTGTGTAATTGAAGTAGAAGGAAAACCAAAGTTTGATTTAAGAAAAGTATTCAAGGAACTGGATGATCTAAATTGTCACTCAGTTCAATTTTGGTTTTTGAAAAAAGTTAAGAGCGTAGATATAGAGTCACTGCTTGAACCTCTTTCCAATTCAAGAATCCGAAATGTGGAACTTGTTATTCCTTATAACAATTATTTTAGTCGTCAATTCATAGAATCATTCTCTGAAAAACATCCAAGAGTCAGGCGAATTGTTTTTACAGAATGCTATAAGAAATTGGTGAAATTTGATATCGTTCAGGTCATAATTGAAAGTACAAAAATGGAAACAATCGAGTTGACACGAAAATTTAATAATTCACCTTCCGCGTTCAGAGTAAGTCTAGGCATGTTCACTGAATCACAAGAGCATAATACATTTTTTAATAAAAAAATTAGCATAGACAGAAACGGGCTTATCAAGAATTTTCCAACCATGACTAAAAGCTTTGGACATATAAATGAAATCAGCTTTTCGGACGCGATAAATAATAGCGAATTTAAGAAGTTTTGGAGTTTAAAGAAGGACAACATCGTAGGATGCAAGAATTGTGAATTTAGATTCATGTGTTCAGGACAATTTGCTCACCCTTCCGCGAATATCTCAGAACTAATAGAATGTCAATATGATCCTCTGCAATTGAAATGGAATTAAACTAAACGCTCATTATTTATGCAATGGATCGATTTTTGATTGTGGATATAGTAAGAATCTAACCTTTACTTTAGTTTTGATGAATATTTTAAACGTATCACCTAATAAACTTTCAATAGAGATGGGGAAAAGAAAATATTTAATTTTTGTCATAGCTTTATTCATAACCAATTTGACGCTTGGTCAAAGCCAAGAGCTATATTCTAGATTTACTGCAGAGGCCCTGCAGCATTATAAATCTGAAGAATATCTGCGCGCGGCAAAAAGTTATGAAAGAGCTTTTAAGGAGTTTGAGGGCAAGGCATATCCAAATGATAGATACAATGCTGCGTGTGCTTACTCATTGGCGGGAAATACTGAAAAGGCATTTGGACATTTATTTAGACTCGCTGAGAGTGAGAGCAAATACAGGAATCTCAAGCTCATTTCGACAGATGCCGACTTGAACAATCTACATGCTGATCAGCGGTGGATAGATTTATTAAATGTTGTAGCAGCAAACAAGGCCGAGTATGAGAAAGCCTATGATGAAGTATTGGCAGCTGAGCTCGATACAATTTATGAGAATGATCAAAAATATCGGAAAAGAACTCGTGAAATTGAAGAGCAACATGGAAGTGAATCTGAAGAGATGACGTCTAACAAGATAATGATGCAAAGAACGGATTCTATTAATTTGACTAGAGTTAAAAGTATTTTAGACGAAAAGGGATGGTTAGGTGCTAACGTGGTTGGTGCCCGTGGAGTTAGTGCAATGTTCTTAGTGATTCTTCATGCTGACTTGAATATACAACTCGAATATTTACCTATGATACGTGAAGCAGTAGAGATGGGTAATTTTAATGTGCGAAACTTGGCTCTTTTGGAAGATAAAATTGCTTTAGAAGAAGGTGGTCGTCAAATCTACGGCACACAAATAAGCAGGGATACCGCCAGTGGTGTTTATTATGTTTCTCCATTGGTAGAGCCTGAAAAGGTTAATGAAAGACGATCAAATGTTGGACTCGGTAAGATTGAAGATTACATCAAGAGGTGGGATATAGAATGGGATGTAGATAAGCATCGAGAACGAGATGAAATACTTGATCGGAAATAATTATCACTAATCAGAGAGTGCAAATTCACTTGATGGACAAAAAATCATCATGGCTATCATCAAATCGTCTTACCAAAAAGAAGTTTTTACATTTTGACCAGACAAGAGCTTCAATTTTGATACAAACAGTTACATTATTCTAACTTGAAGTGAAAACACCGATCTATCGACAACTCGATAAAATGGATTGTGGTCCAACCTGCCTGCGGATGGTTGCGAAATATTACAAGCGGACAATATCTCTTGCCAAAATCCGATCTCTATCGGAAACTACTAGAGAAGGATCTTCACTCAGAAACTTGGCTGGTGCAGCAGAGAAAATAGGTTTCCGCACAATCGGGGTTAAGATATGTTTGGAAAAACTGATGGAAGATGCGCCCCTGCCCTGCATTATTCATTGGCGGCAAAATCACTTTGTAGTTCTTTACGCTATTTCGAGTAATCAAAATAAAAAACAAAGTCTAATCTTCACCGTCGCTGATCCCGCCCATGGTTTGATGAAGCTGGAGGTAAGGGATTTCCTCAAGAACTGGATCGGCCCGGAAGCTACCGCTAAAACAGAAGAAGGAATCACACTTCTACTGGAGCCAACTCCTCGATTGGGGGCTGTTGCAGAGGATGATGTAGAATCCGCCTCAGGCGGATTTTCTTTTTTGTATCGGTACCTCTTTCGCTACAAGAAGTTTATCGTTCAGCTTATTCTCGGACTGGTCGTCGGCAGCCTGCTCCAACTCATTTTTCCTTTTCTCACCCAGAGTGTGGTTGATATAGGTATTCAAAATCAGGATATCCATTTTATCTATCTCATTCTGATCGCACAAATATTTCTCTTTTTCGGTAGGACGAGTGTGGAAGTCATTCGAGGTTGGATCTTGCTCCACCTGAGCGCGCGTATCAATATTTCGTTGGTATCCGATTTCTTTATCAAGCTCATGAACCTGCCCATCGGGTTTTTTGATACCAAGATGACGGGAGACATTATGCAGCGCATCAACGATCATGCACGCATTGAAAGATTGCTTACTGCTAGTTCGCTCAACGTATTCTTTTCCTTTTTCAACCTTATCGTTTTTGGTGCAGTACTCGCGTGGTACGATCTCCGCATCTTCAGCGTTTTTCTTATCGGCAGTGTGCTCTATTTTATATGGGTCGTTCTTTTCTTAAATCGAAGAAAAGAATTGGATAATAAACGTTTTTCGCAAATGAGTGATGAGCAGAGCAAAGTGATCGAAATGATAAACGGCATGCAGGAAATAAAAATGCACAATGCCGAGAAGCAAAAAAGATGGTCTTGGGAGTTTTTGCAGGTACGACTATTTAAAATCAGCATGAAGAATCTGTCGCTCAGACAAACCCAAACCGTTGGTTCGGATTTCATCAACGAACTCAAGAATATTCTGATCGTCTTTCTGTCTGCCAAGTTAGTGATAGACGGAGAAATCACTTTGGGTATGCTGGTAGCCATCACTTACATCGTTGGCCAATTGAATGCTCCGATTACTCAACTTATCGGCTTCGTGTATTCTGCTCAAGATGCCAAAATAGCATTGGAGCGACTTTCAGAAATCCACAACCGAGCCAATGAAGCAGCAGGTGAAGTACACGATGTGGATTTCGATTCAGACTTTGTGCTGTCCAATGTAAGCTTTCGCTATACGGGCAGTGAGGAAACGGTTTTACAAGACCTGAACTTAGAAATTCCTGCCAACAAAACCACTGCCATTGTAGGCACCAGTGGGAGTGGGAAGACTACACTCGTTAAAATGCTGTTGAAGTTTTATGAACCTGCTTCCGGTGAAATTAGGATTGGACATCATCTCCTTCAGAATGTCTCTCCGCAATCGTGGCGCGCAAGGTGTGGGGTAGTTATGCAAGAAGGGTACATTTTCAATGATACCATTGCCAATAATATTGCTATTGGAGAAGAAAATATTGACAAGAATAAGCTCCGTAATGCTGCTGATATAGCCAACATCAAAGATTATATAGAAAAATTGCCATTAGCATATAACACCAAAATAGGGATGGAAGGACTTGGAATAAGCACAGGACAAAAACAACGTCTGCTCATTGCAAGAGCTGTATATAAAAATCCGCATTTCATCTTTTTTGACGAGGCCACCAGCGCGCTGGATTCAAACAACGAGCGGGCAATCATCGAAAATCTACAGACATTTCTGAATGGCAGAACTGCTGTTATCGTAGCACATCGATTGAGCACTGTCAAAAACGCCGAACAAATAGTGGTTTTAGACAAAGGCAAGATTATCGAAAAAGGGCGGCACGCTGACTTGGTGGCACTGCGCGGTAATTATTATCATTTGGTAAAGAATCAATTGGAGTTAGGAAATTAATCTTGTAGTTTCTTAACTACATACGCAAGAAATTGGAAGAAGAGAAGCAAATAGAATTGCGTAGCCACGAGGTGCAGGAAATCCTGACCGACGTTCCGAATTGGATGATTCGATACGGCATTTCACTGATTTTTGTCATCATCATGGCCGGACTGCTGCTCACTTGGTTCATCAGGTATCCTGATACTGTGGTCGGCGAAGCAGAACTCACTACCATGGTGCCGCCCACCGCTTTGGTGGCGAGGTCGAGCGGCTATATTCAAAACCTCCGGTTTGCAGAAGGCGAAATGGTAAAATCCGGCCAGGTGCTTGCAGAGCTCTTGAATCCAACCAATGAGGGGATTATTGATTCATTGAAACGCGTCCTTCAAACTTTCAACCTGGAAGATGCAAAGCAAACCGCCACTGCCCTTTCAGGTATTGCTCATTTGGGTCAGGCCCAGGAGCAGGTCAACGCACTGTATAACCAACTGATCGAGTACGACGAGTTAGTGAATGATCCTGCCTTCGATCACACGATCAAAACGCTGAATGAACAAATCAGCTATAACCGGCGCCTTGCGGCATTGTCGGAAGAAGAGCTAAAAGTGATGCGCATTGAAATTGCCGCAGCAGGCGAAAAATTTAAGGCAGACAGCAGCTTGTATGCAAGTGGTGTAATCGCGAAAATGACCTTTTTTACCAACCAGAGCGAATTTCTGAACAAGCAGCAGAGCTTGATCGGAATACGCAAAGCTGCTGTTCAGTTTGGGATTACAGCGTCTGATTTGGCCGAGCAACGGAGCCAATTGCTCAAAACCCGAAGAGATTCCGAAAGGCTTTTAACAAGCCAAATTCATGCATCATTAAGGTCATTGAATAGCTTTGTGGATGAATGGGAGTTGACTTTTTCTTTGATGGCTCCTATGGATGGCAAGATTTCATATTTCACCAATTTGGTGAACAATGAATACGTAAAGGCTGAGCAGCCCTTGTTTGCCATCATCCCCGATGACGAGCGCTATGTAGGCATTGTTCACATTGACCAGCAGGGCTATGGAAAAATCATGCTTGGTCAAAGGGTTATGATCAAAATTAACAACTATCCTTTTCAGGAATTCGGACAGCTGCGCGGCAGTGTGGAGAGCATCTCCAAAGTAGCCGGCGAGCGCGGCTATGTAATCAAAGTAAGCCTGACCAAAGGAATGATTAGTACCTACAACAGAGAACTTGCCTACCAACCCAATATGACGGGTATTGCTGAGATCATCACAGACGATTTGAGGTTGATTGAAAGGATTTTTAACTCTATTCGGAAAATATTTGATCGATAATAGCGGAGATTAAGCGCCTCAACTACCCCTCTTCCACACCGGCACCGTGCTACAAGGCTCCCCGTACATCAGCGTCTTCACCACAGGCAGCAGCTTGAGGCTCACAGTTCCATATGCCGCATAATCCAACTCCACCTTCCCGCATCCTTTTACAATCACCCGGGCATCGCGGTAGCTCTCCACATCGAGGGTTTCGATGCTACGGAGCACATGAGCGTTGATCCATGATTCGGGTGTGCCGAAGTGTACCCCGGCGGCGTGGGGCCCGAGGGCTGAGGCTATAAGCATCCAGGCCCAATGCTGTATGATGGCATCGGCGCTGCAGTGCACGGCCACGTGCTTGCCGGTGTAGGTGCTCCAGTCGTGCCCCTTCACCCGGGCGCGAAAGTCTTTTTCCTTGAGCACCATGCCCTGCCACAATTGCGGGGCGATGTCGAGGGGCGTGATTTCAAAATCGGGCAGCAAAGTCTCTAATTCCAGCAGCACGAGACCGCTGGTGGCCACTTTGTTTACAATGGGTTGGTCATGTGATGCGCTCATGGCTTGCAGGGTTTTGTCATAAAAAACCGAGTTCCAACTGCGCCTCCTCACTCATCATGTCCTTGTCCCACGGCGGGTCGAAAGTGATCTCCACCACGGCCTTGCTCACGCCTTCGACGCTTGCGGCCTTCTGCTCCACCTCGGCTGGCAGCGACTCGGCCACGGGGCAAGAGGGGCTGGTGAGGGTCATGGCGATTTTCACCTCGCCGTCATCGCTGATGTCGATGTTGTATATCAGTCCGAGTTCGTACACATCCACCGGAATTTCGGGGTCGTATACCGTCTTCAAGACGTCGATGATGGTGTTTTCCAATGCGCGTTTGTCCATGTTCAGCTTTGTTTGGCTTGGAGTGCAAGCGCGTAAAATTTCATTTGTTTGATCATAGAGACCAGTCCGTTGGAACGGGTCGGTGAGAGGTGCTCGCGCAGTCCGATCCGATCTATAAAGCCGAGGTCGGCTTTCACAATATCCTCTGCGGGTTGGTTGTTCAGCACGCGAATCATCAGGGCAATGATGCCTTTGGTGATTACGGCGTCGCTGTCGGCGGTGTACTTCACCGTGCTGTTGTCTGCATCGGCGTGGAGCCACACACGGCTTTGGCAGCCTTTGATGAGGTTCTCATCGAGCTTGTGGGCCTCGTCGATCAGCGGCAAGGACTTCCCGAGGTCGATCAAGTGTTCGTACTTGTCCATCCATTCGGGAAGCAT
>SLAD01000292.1 GCA_007126995.1 Kiritimatiellia bacterium
GACACGCCTGACATGGATTTCACGGCGCTGGATGTGCAGGCCGTAGACAGTCCGTTGACCATGCAAGGGCTCTTCCAGGGCCGCAGCGCGGATGGGCGTGCCGAGCTGTTGCGACGGTATGGCGGGCGCTGGGGCGAATTAACCGAACAGGCCGTCGTGCGGGCATTGGAATGGCTCCGGCAGAATCAGAACGAGGATGGCTCCTGGAGCGCCGAAATAGGTGGTGCGGGGGGCGAACGTATGCGCGTCGGGGTCACGGGGCTGGCGTTGCTCGCATTTCTCGCCCATGGCGAGACCTTGGCCTCCGAGCGATACGGACATACCGTTCGCCGTGCCATTCGCTTTCTCGTGGATCATCAATCCGACCAGGGACACTTCATTGACACAGACGATGGCAATGTCCCCTATAAAACGGGCACGTATGGCAATGCGATCGCCACCTATGCGATCGCCGAAGCCTATGCGCTGACCCGCTTGCCCACGCTGCGACCCGCGATGGAGAAGGGGGTCAATTCGATTTTGCAGGGACAAAACCCGCGCGGCATGTGGTTTTACAGCTACGAGGATACGGATGTCGTCAACACCTCCGTTTCCGTCTGGCAAATGCAGGCCCTGAAGGCCGCTCAGCTCGCCGGAGCGCGCAACCCGGACTTGGAAGAAGGGGTTGAACGTGCGCTGGAACGGCTGCTCGCGCGGCAAGCCGAGGATGGTGAGTTCTTCTACATCCAGGAGCGGATACAAAGTGCGCGACGCCCGGATCACGGCATCACGGCGGCCGCCGTGCTCACGCTGCAATTATATGGTCTGGGGGGTACCCCCGAAGCGCGTGAGGGCGCCCGCGTTTTGGGCGATGCCCGAATCGATTGGGAGCGTCCGACCTCTTGGTTTATGAGTCGTTGGTATTACGTCACGCAGGTTAAGTTCCAACAGGGCGGGGGCACATGGGATTCCTGGAACAACCAGTTCGCGCCGGTCTTTATCAATAACCAAAATCAGGATGGGAGTTGGACCTCGCCGGCACGCAGTGGCGCGGATATCCCTTTTGGGTTCGAGCACTTCTTTGGTCCGGCCTTCAGTACCGCCATGTCGGCGCTAACGCTTCAGGTCTACTACCGCATTCTGCCCACCTTCGCCGTGGTTGAGGAGCGGGAGGAGGAAGAAGATGTTCCCGACGACGTCATCATTCAGATCATCTAACCTTCCCGGCTTTTGCTGATGCGCTCGTTGAGATGTGACAATCTCGATATGATTACCGTTACGTCGACCACGGCTATCGAGTCGGTGGCCGAGCTTGCGCGACAGATATGGACGCAACATTTTGTCCCCATCATCGGCGAGTCCCAAGTGGAGTACATGCTCGCGTCGATACAAAGCCCTGCAGCCATCACGCAACAGATTGCCCAGGGCTATGAATATTTCCTGGTAATGGAGCAGGGGGCGCCGATTGGCTATTGTGCCATCGTGCATGATCCGAAAACGGCCGCTACCCAGCTCAGCAAAATCTACGTCCTGCCAGAAGAACAAGGCAGCGGGCGGGGCACTCACATCCTTTCCTTCGTTGAAACTCATTGCCGCGAACAAGGCGCCAAACGACTCTGGCTGACCGTCAACAGGCACAATGCCGCCGCGATTGGCTTCTACCAAAGCCGTGGTTTCGAGATCACCGACACGATGGTGCAATCGATTGGCGAAGGCTTTGTCATGGATGACTACATCATGAGCAAAACGATCTGAAGACGCTAATGTTGGGGTACCGAATGGAAACGCGCAGTTACAGAACAGGGCTTGTCCTGATCGCTTGGCTTGCATTGGTCTTTTTTTCTGTACTTACCGCCATCGGGTAGTTCAACGGTGAGATCAGGTCGATCAAAATACGGCGCTAAACGAAACCGGCCTGAGGCGTGCGCCTCAGGCCGGTTGTTTTATGGTTTAATTCAGGCTCAGAGCGGATCAACCGATACTACGACACCGTAGTAACGCACCTCATCCGCGGGCTCCGTATCCTCGAGCGTCGCAGGACCTGCGGGCGCATCGACAATCGAGTCGGCCTCCGTCCACTCAGACAGGATCGGCGGATCCGTCTGCGTAATTGACGTTAGATCCGTCGTATAGACGAGGTAGTAGTTCAGCCCTGCCTCGGCGGTGAACGAAGCCGCCGGATTCGCGCCGACAAAGCTGAAGCCAGACACCTCAACCGGATCCGGCGTTGGTGTCGGATCGCCATCAGAGACGCTGCCTTGCACGAGGATATTGTCGAATCGATATTCGCCCGTGCCACCGTTCCAGCCCTCAACGCGTATTTCAGCGTTCTCAACGTCCATAAACCCGGACACCGGTATTTCCACCAAATAGGTGGTGGCAAGTTCCGCGATATCCTGCTGATAGACCGATGTGCCGTCTATGCTAACCCCAATGGTCAGCGGCCCAGTGTCAAGCTGTCGACGATGCAAGAAGCTGATATTCGTAATGGTCATCGCCGAGCCTTCGTCCGCGCTCAATTCCACTGAGA
>SLAD01000339.1 GCA_007126995.1 Kiritimatiellia bacterium
CCTGATAAAGGCGAGGTGATTGTACAGTCGGGCCTGCGCATCGGCTACTTGCGACAAGTCCTGAACAATCAGGACGTTCAGACGCCGGTGGCGGAGTATGTGGCGGATGCCATACCAGAGTTGCGCACGCTGGAAAAGCGTCTGCATGAACTGGAACATGATTTGCAAGCACTGCCGGATCATCAGGAACGTGATCGCTGGCTGCGCGAGCTGGGCCACGTGCAAACCCGCTACGAGGAACAGGGCGGCTACACCTTGCGCGCACAGGCCGATGCGGCGCTCGGCGGATTGGGTTTTGCGGCCGACTCGCTTGATCGCCCCTTGAGCGCGTTTAGCGGCGGCTGGCAAATGCGCGCGGAACTGGCCCGCGTACTGATCGGCAACCCCGATCTCCTGCTCTTGGACGAGCCCTCCAACTATCTCGATCTGCCGGCGGTTGAATGGCTACAACGTTTTCTGCGCTCCTTTCAGGGGACGCTGGTGCTGATTTCCCATGATCGTTACCTACTTAACACGCTGACGACCGATACGCTGGAAATCAATGCCGGGCGCTGCACGGCCTACAGCGGCTCCTACGACACGTACATGCAGACCCGCGTGCTGCGCCACGAGCAAATGCTGGCCCAAAAGAAGAATCAGGATCAAAAGCGCAAGCAAGTGGAACGATTCATCGAACGGTTCCGCGCCAAGAACACCAAAGCGACGCAGGTTCAGAGCCGTATTAAGATGCTCGAAAAGATGGAAACGGTAGAGCTGCCGGACGAGCTCATGACGCGAGGCCGAATCCGTATCGCTGCGCCGCCGCATTGCGGCACCGAGGTGATGCGCCTGGAAAATGCGGGACTGACCTATGACGACGATCAGTGGGTCCTGCGCGGCGTGAACATGTCCGTCCAGCGCGGCGAGAAGACCGCCCTCGTGGGCCTGAACGGGCTGGGCAAAACCACGCTGCTCAGAATGCTGGCAGGCAGTCTGCCGCTGAGTGAAGGGCGACGCGTGGTCGGACACAAGGTCGTGCCCGGCTACCAGACACAGGATTTTGCAGAATCGATGCCCGCGGACCAAACCGCCTTCCAAGTCATCAAGGCAATGGCGCCGGACATTCACGAGCAACAGATTCGGACCTTGCTGGGCGGGTTTGGTTTCTCGGGCGAAGCGATTGAGAAGACCGTCGGGGTACTGAGCGGTGGCGAAAAAATTCGTTTGGCCTTCGCGCGCCTGCTGATCAAACCGCCCAATTTTCTGATTTTGGATGAGCCGACCACTCACTTGGACGTGCATGCTCGTGAAGCGCTGGAGGATGCGTTGATGTCCTATCAAGGCACACTCTACTTCGTCAGCCACGACGTCGAATTTGTAGAGCGGGTGGCGACCAGCGTTATCGCCATGACGCCGCCGGGCATTACGCGGTATCCTGGCAACTACGCTTATTATAAGGAGAAGAGTGCGGGCGCATCCGACGCAACGGCTGCTCCCCGTAAACGCGAAGTCGATCAGCCACAGTCATCGCGGAAAGAACAGAAACGGGCCCGCGCCGAATTTATTCGCGAAACCAGTGCGCGGCGGCGCAAGCTGGAAAAGCGTATGCGTGATGCGGAGGCCCGCATCGAGCGGCTGGAAGCCGAACAAGCCGATCTAGTCGAGAACATGGATGCGGGCGATCGATCACTCTCCTTTGCCGAAATCAATCAACGGCTCAGTTATCTACCCGCACAGATCGAGGAGTCCACCCGCATTTGGGAAGAGGCGGCGATGGAGATTGAGGCGTTGGACGCAGAACGGGCGGCGGTGTTGCAATGATTACGTTTCCATCGGAATGGCAAGATTTACGCGTGGCACTGTCACATGACTGGTTGACCGGCATGCGCGGTGGCGAACGGGTGTTGGAGTTGTTGTGTGACGGATTTCCCACGGCATCGCTCTACACCCTGCTGCATAATCCCACCAGCGTCAGCGAGCGCATCAATGGCCACCCGGTTCATACCTCGCCGCTGCAACGCATCCCGAGGATCCACCAATATTATCGCTACTTCCTACCCGTTCATCCATGGGCCATTTCGCGTTTCGCGCCGGAACCCGCCGATTTGTTGATCAGCACCAGCCATTGCGTCGCCAAGGGCTTGCCCCGCCCATCCGGCGCGCGCCATTTGTGCTACTGCTTTACGCCCATGCGCTATGCTTGGACGTTCTACGACGAATATTTTGGTCGCAACCCGCTCAAGAAGGCGGTGCTGAAACCGTTATTGCATTATTTGCGCCGGTGGGACTATGACCGGGCGCAGGAAGTGGATCGCTTCGTGGCGATCAGCCATCATGTCCGCAAGCGGATCGAAAAGTATTATGACCGCAACGCGGATGTGGTGTATCCGCCGGTCGACACCGAGCGCTGTCGCCCCGGCGAGCCGGGCCATGACGGGTATGACCTGATCGTGTCCGCGCTGGTCCCGTACAAGCGCGTCGACTTGGCCGTCAGCGCCTACACACAATCCGGTTACCCCTTGGTTGTGGTGGGCACCGGCACAGAGTACGAGCAACTGAGGCGGGAGGCGGGACCGAACATCGCGTTTATGGGTTGGAAGACGGACGACGAAATTCTCGCGTTGTATCAGCGGTGCCGGATGCTGATCTTTCCCGGCGAAGAGGATTTCGGCATCGTGCCGGTCGAGGCACAAGCCTGTGGCAAACCCGTAGTGGCTTTTGCGCAGGGGGGCGCGACGGAAACGCTACTTGATCAGGAAACCGCCATCTTCTTCCCGGAACAGACCGTCGAGGCCCTGAGCGAGGCGGTTACTCGCTGTGCGGAAACCGAATGGGACCCAGCGCGGATTCGGCAACAGGCCGAGACGTTCAGCATCCAGCACTTCATTGATGAGTTGGCGGCCAGCATTCAGCGATGCCGTACCGCAGGGCCGGGTCCTCAGTAGGGGCAAATCGGCGCCTGCCTATATCCTTGCATAAACCAAGGCAATCGCTAATTTTGCACTGGTGATCGGAGCGCGCCAGCGCGGCCGACGACGCGGCATACGAAAAGGAGATCGACGCCATGGGCGAGCGGATTGGATTTGTTTCGACACGGTTTGCGGGCTTGGACGGGGTATCGCTGGAAAGCGCGAAGTGGGCCCAGGTGCTGTGGGATCACGAGCACTTCAGCTACTGGTATGCCGGTCGGCTGGATCGGGCCAGCGAGATCAGTAGCTGCGTGCCGGAAGCCTATTTCGGTCACCCCGAAATCCAATGGATCAATGACCGCATCTGGGGTCACAGCCAGCGCGATCCACTCGTCAGCCAGCGGATTCGCGACTTGTCGGCCTATCTAAAGGAGAGCCTGTACGAATTCGTGCGCACATTCGACATCTCCGTGCTGATCGTTCAAAACGCGGTAACGATTCCGATGAACCTGCCGCTGGGCGTGGCGATTACCGAATTCATCAACGAAACACAGATTCCAACGATCGCTCATCATCACGATTTTTATTGGGAACGGCAGCGCTTCATGGTGAACGCCGTCCACGACTATCTCGACCTAGCGTTCCCGCCGCGTCATCCCGCCCTGCAACATGCGGTGATCAACTTAGCGGCTCAAGAGGACTTGGCCTGGCGACGCGGCATTTCCTCGGTGCTGATTCCGAATGTCCTGGACTTCGAGAATCCGCCGCCCCCGCCTGATCAATACTCGCACGATGTGCGGGCGGAAATCGGGCTGGCGCCGGACGACGTTATGATTTTGCAACCCACACGGATCGTGCCGCGCAAGGGGATCGAGCATGCCATCAAATTGGTCGAGATGTTGGGCGACCCGAAATACAAGCTGGTGATTTCACACGAAGCGGGCGACGAGGGTTACGAGTATCACAACATCTTGACCGAGCTGGCTGCGGCGGCGGGCGTGGATATTCGTTTCATCGCCACGCGCATCGGCGAGGTCCGCCAACTGGATCACGAGGGCAAAAAGATCTACACGCTCTGGGACCTCTATCCACACGCGAATCTGGTCACCTATCCCAGCCTTTACGAAGGGTTCGGTAACGCGTTTCTGGAAGCGGTCTATTTCCGTGTCCCGGTACTGATCAATCGCTACGCCATCTTTGCCCGCGACATTGAGCCTAAAGGATTCCGAATGCCGGTGATGGACGGTTTCCTGACCGGCACTGTAGTGGAGGAGGTGCGCCGGATTCTGGAGGATGCGGCCTATCGCGAGGAATGCTTGAATCATAACTATGAGATGGCCTTGCGCTTCTACAGTTACTCGGTGTTGCGGCGCAAGATGCGCACGTTGATTACGAATATCACAGGCTTACAGGAAATGTAGTCATGCTGAAGTCCGTTTCCAGCCGCATTCTTGAGCGTATTGAGGAGCGCCTGCACTTCTTGTACGGTGCCGACGCGCACGGGCTGGCGAACCGCTTGTTCATGATGATTGGTCGCTATGGCGTGGGACTCGACGGTTATCGCACCGCCCAGGATGAACCGTGGGACGAGCGGGACATTGTGCTGATTACGTATGGCGACATGGTGCACGCGGAGGGCGAGCGACCGCTGCAGAGCCTGCACCGGTTTGTCGGGTCGCGCTTGGGCGATGCCATCCGCACGATCCACATTCTGCCCTTCTTCCCCTACTCATCCGATGACGGCTTTTCAGTGAAGGATTATCGCGTCGTCGATCCGGATTTGGGAAGCTGGCAGGACATCGAGGCCATGCGCGGAACGTATCGCGTGATGGCGGACTTGGTCATCAATCACGTCTCACGCCAGAGCGCCTGGTTCAAGGATTACGTGAATGACATTGCGCCGTATCGCCATTTCTTCCACGAAATGGATCCGGCCACCGACCTCTCCGCGGTCGTGCGGCCACGCAGCTTGCCGCTGCTGACCGAAACGCCGACCCGCAGCGGGGTGAAACACGTGTGGACCACGTTTAGTGACGACCAGATCGACGTGAATTTTGCCTATCCGGAGGTGCTCTTCGAGTATCTGGATATTCTGCTCTGGTACATCGCCAAGGGCGTTCGCATCATCCGCTTGGACGCCATCGCTTTTCTTTGGAAAACGCCGGGTACGAACTGTATTCACCTGCCGCAGACGCACGAGGTGGTAAAACTGATTCGCGATTTTCTGACCATGGTGGCGCCGGACGTCTGGATCATTACCGAGACCAATGTGCCGCACGAGGAGAACATCAGCTATTTCGGTGACGACGACGAAGCGCACATGGTGTATCAGTTCAGCCTGCCGCCGTTGCTGGCGCACGGGTTGTTGAGCCAGGATGCGAGCTATTTGACGCGTTGGGCGGAATCGCTGCCGGCGTTGACCGCGCAACAGACGTTCTTCAATTTTACGGCATCGCACGACGGCGTGGGCGTGCGGCCCTTGCAAGGGCTGATTCCGGATCAAGCCTTACAGCAGTTGCTGTCGCATGTGGAGCGGGTCGGCGGCCGCGTTTCCTACAAGCGCAACAGCGATGGATCCGATAGTCCGTACGAGTTGAACATCACCTATTTCGGTCTATTCGCGGAAGAGCCCGACCAGATCAGTCCGAACCAGATCGCCCGCTTTCTGTCTTCGCAGGCGATCATGCTGGCGATGCAAGGGATGCCGGCGATCTATTTCAACAGCCTGTTCGGGGCGTGCAATGATCAGCTTGGCGTGCAATCCAGCGGACAGAACCGGCGGATTAACCGGCAGAAATGGCCGTGGCCGGTGTTGAGCGAGATGCTCGATGACGAAGCTTCGCCGCACCACGATATTTTTCACGCGTATCGGCAACTCATCCAGGTGCGCCGCGCGCACGCCGCCTTTCATCCGCGCGGCGCGCAACGTGTGCTTGCGTTGCATCCGCAACTCTTCGCATTTGAGCGGATCGCTCCGGACCGTAGCGAACGGATCCTTTGTGCCACCAACTTCAGCGCTGAAAGCCTATCGCTTGATCTACAAGCGTGCGGAGGCGTATGGTCGAGGCGTCGGGTGCTGGAGGAATTAATCAGCGGTCGACAGCTAGCCACCCGACCGGCCACCGTGAATTTGGCACCGTATCAAACCGTTTGGCTACGAGTACCGAGCACATGAGAACCATTCTGCATTTGGATATGGATGCCTTTTACGCGTCCATCGAGCAACGCGATCATCCCGACTTCAAGGGCAAGCCGGTCATCATCGGCTCGCCGCCCGATCAGCGCGGCGTAGTCGCGGCAGCCTCCTATGAGGCCCGCAAGTACGGCGTGCATTCGGCCATGCCTTCAAAGACGGCCGGGCGACTGTGTCCGGATGGCATCTTTCTGCCTGTCCGGATGCAGCATTACATCAAAGTCTCGGAGCAGTTGCGAGCCGTGCTGGAGCAGTTCACGCCCGATATCGAACCGTTGTCCTTGGACGAGGCGTTCATGGACGTGTCCGGGGTCATGCGGCATTGGAAAGACGCGCCGGAATTGGCGCGCACCCTGAAGCAACGGATTGCCGCCACGCTTGACCTGCCCTGCTCGGTGGGGATTGCCACCAACAAGTTCCTTGCCAAGCTGGCGAGCGACCTCGAAAAACCCAACGGCCTGTGTGTCGTGCCGCCGGGAGCCGAGGCCATTCAAACCTTTCTCGCGCCCTTGCCGGTGCGCCGGATTTGGGGTGTCGGTAAGGTGAACGCCAAGAAATTGGCCGCGCACCAGATTTTCACGATTTCTGATCTGCAACGCAAGTCCGTGGCGGAGCTGGGACGGATCATGGAATCACCCACCGCCGGCGAGCATTTGTGGGCCTTGGCGCGCGGGATCGACGAACGGCCCGTCGAGACCGTTACCGAGGACAAGAGCATTTCGCGGGAACACACCTTCAGCGAGGATTGCACCGAGCCCGAGGTACTGCGACAGGTGTTGCTGGAACTGACGGAGCAAGTGGGCTACCGCTTACGCGAGTCCAAGCGCTATGCGTTGCGCGTCTCGATCAAGTTCCGCACGTCCGATTTCCGCACCCATAGTCGTCAGGAATCGCTGAAATCACCGATATCGAGTGATCGCGAGCTGCTGCGTCATGCCTTGGGCCTACTGGAGGCACAACGGATCAAGGAACCGATTCGTTTGATCGGCTTTGGGGTGAGCCAGTTTACGAACTCCATGATTGTCGCGGAAGAGCAACCCGACCTGTTTGGCATGGAAACAGACGATCAAGCGACCCGGCAGCGAAACGAACGCTTGGATCAAGCCGTGGACGCCCTGCGGGATCAATATGGCCGCAACGCCCTGCGCCGCGGGAACTGGACACTGTCGGACGAGTGAGGGCGACAGGAACTCCGGTTTACGCAGCCTGCTGGACGAATGTACCGCCTCACGGCGGCCCTACAAGCCGTCCCTCTGCTCGTAGGGTCGCCGTAAGGCGATGCGTGATCGATTCATGATCCGTTTTTGCGCGCGGCTCGGCAGGGACGCCTCGCCCTACCGCTGCGTGGTGGGATAGGTGGGGCGAATCCCGCAGTCGCGGGATGAGCCGCGAGAACAAACAGCGAACGAACGGAAGTCGCCCCGCAGCGCCCCCTCTCTCTACCGCTTCTTGTATTGCTTCAAGAAGCCTTCGAATTCGCGGCGGTGGTCTTCCTCATCCGTCATCAAGGCGATGCAGAGGTCCTGGGTGCCGTAATCGACGCCGTCGCAGAGCCTAATCAGCTTCATATATCCTGCGATCCCGTCATTTTCAGCCTCGATCACGCCCTTGATGACGGCCACCACATCGGTGGAGTCCTTCGTGGGCTGGAGGTTCTTTTGCGAGGCCTTAAACGTCATGCTGCCCGGGACCACGCCGCCAAGGACCCGGATGCGGTTCGCCAACTGCTGAGCGTGCCCAACCTCTTCCGTAATATCGCCTGCGAGAGCCTTCTTGATGGGGTCCGCGTCAACTCCATCTAGATTGCTTGAGGCGGCGATATAATTTTGCACCGTCTCCATTTCTTTCCAATAGGCATCTGTCAGCCCATCGATGATTTGTGACTGGACGCTCTTGCCCGACTTCTTACTACTCGCTCGCTTCGCGCTCATGAATCGTCTCCTTTCATTAAGCTTGGACGATAATTTAACATTTCACTCGACCGAGACTATACCACGGTGCAGGTTGATTACAAAGGTTGTTGAGACAGGGTCATTTTTTTCCAATTTTGGCGTTTTATCGCTTTTCATCAGGCGATGATCGCTTATATTAACGGGGTTTTCAGCGACCACCCCTTCTCCTTCTGGGGGTGCGGTGTATACATTTGGGGGAAAATCGAGACTATGACGAATATCGTGGATTACCATAAGCGGTTGAACGGGGGCTACCCGCAGGCACAGGGCCTGTACAGTCCTTCCTATGAGCACGACGCCTGTGGCGTCGGCATGATTTGCAATCTGAAGGGGCTCAAATCGCATAGCATTATCTCGGATGCGCTCCAGATTCTGGAAAATCTTTCCCATCGCGGCGCCTGTGGTTGTGACGAGAAAACCGGCGACGGCGCGGGCATTTTGATGCAAATGCCGCATGATTTCATTTGCAAAGTGGCGGGCGCGGAAGGCATCAACGTGGGCGATCCCGACGATTACGCCGCCGGCGTCGTCTTCCTCCCGCGAGACGAAAAGGAGCGGGCTTTCTGTCGGCAAACGTTCGAAGACGTGGTCAAGGCAGAAGGGCAGGAGTTCCTCGGCTGGCGCACGGTGCCCGTCCACAACGAGTATTTGGGCGACATCGCGCGCGCCGTTGAACCGATGATCGAGCAGGTCTTTATCAAGCGCGGCGCCGGGATCGAAGACACGGCCCATTTTGAACGCAAATTGTATGTGATTCGCAAGCTCGCCGAGCGCGCCGTGCGGGAATCCGATATCACCGAAAAGCTCTACTTCTACCTCTCCAGCTTGTCCTCGCAAACGCTGGTCTACAAAGGGTTGCTGCTGGCGGACCAGATTACCCCCTTCTATCCGGACCTCGGCGATCCCGACATGGTCAGTGGCTTGGCTTTGGTGCATCAACGCTACAGCACCAACACCTTCCCGACCTGGGATCTGGCGCAGCCGTTCCGTTTTCTCTGCCACAACGGGGAGATCAACACGGTGCGCGGCAATACCAACTGGATGGATGCCCGCCAATACAAGTTCAAATCGGACCTGTTCGGCGACGACATTGCCAAGCTCCTACCTATCATCACGCCTGGCGTGAGCGATTCGGCGGCGCTGGATAATGCGCTCGAGTTGCTCTACCACACCGGTCGTTCCCTGCCCCATGCGATGATGATGCTGATTCCGGAGGCGTGGCAAAACCACGAAACGATGGATGACGATAAGCGCGCCTTCTACGAATATCACGCCTCGCTGATGGAGCCGTGGGATGGTCCGGCATCGATTCCGTTCACCGATGGCAAGTGTATCGGCGCGGTACTGGACCGCAACGGATTGCGCCCCTCGCGTTACACGGTTACCAAGGATGGTTTTGTGATCATGGGTTCTGAGTCGGGCGTAATCGAAGTCGATCCAGCCAACGTGGCC
>SLAD01000081.1 GCA_007126995.1 Kiritimatiellia bacterium
CTCCGCCAATCTTGCTGAAACGCGCCAGACGATCCTTTATCCGAATGAATCCCTGCTCGTCCACTTCGACTATGTCCCCGGTCACATACCAGCCATCCCGCATGGCTTTGCGCGTCTCATCCTCGTTGCGCCAATACCCTTTCATCACATTGGCCCCACGAACCAACAAGAGGCCCTCCGAAGCGAGTGGCATGGGATCAAGCGATTCTGGATGCACCAGCCGGATCGCAACCCCGGGCAACGGCTGCCCTACCGTTCCTTCACGCGATGTATCCACATGATTTCCATCAATGGCGGTGGAAGGCAAATTGACGGAAATGACCGGGGAACATTCTGTCGCACCATATCCTTCGAGTGGTCGGATCCCGAATTTGCTTTCGAACGCATCGGCCAGCGACGCCTTCAACTTTTCGGCCCCGGCGACGACATAGCGCAGGGACTTAAAGTCCTCCTTCTCGATTTTGCGCAGATAGCCCAGCAGGAACGTCGGGGTCGCCAGCAACAAGGTACAGGTCTGCTCGCGCACCACTCGCGCAATCTGCTTTGTCTCGGTCGGATTGGTGTGATAGGCCGCCCCGATTCCGCTCAGCAACGGGAACCAGAAGGTGGCGGTATAACCGAAGGAATGGAAGAACGGTAGCACTGCACAAATACGCTCATTCTGCCGCGGCTGGTACACCAAGCGGAAGGCCTCCACATTCGACAAAATATTGTGATGGGACAACATGACACCCTTCGGTGTCCCCGTTGATCCGGAAGAGAACATAATCGTCGCCACCTGATCCGGATCGCCTTCTGTGTCCCCCAACAAGACAGCGCGCCTCCCGAAGCGGGCCTTTAAAAGTGTTTTTAGGCGTCTGCCCGTCGTCACCCCGCCCAACAGGTCTTCCAGATAGGTGCTACCTGAAGGCGCTTCGA
This sequence comes from Kiritimatiellia bacterium, assembly GCA_007126995.1. Taxonomy (GTDB): domain Bacteria; phylum Verrucomicrobiota; class Kiritimatiellia; order SLAD01; family SLAD01; genus SLAD01. Next base: position 919 of record SLAD01000081.1, read on the forward strand.
GGGCCTCCAATTTTTCAATCAGTTTCCGCGACGTCAGCACGGTGCTGATGTCACACTCTTTCAGACAATGATCGCGGAACTCATTTGATGCCACATAACTGAGGTTTACCGGCACTTTGCCGAGCAGGGACACAGCCAAATTGGTAATCACGGCCCCTACCGATGGCGGCAGCAGGACACCCACAAACCGCTGATCGCGGGTCTCGTCTCGAATCAAGTCGGCCAAAATCAGCGCGGCGGTGAGGGTCTTACCATAGGTCAACTGCTTGCCGGTCGTATCACTGATCGCTGTGCGAGACCAATTATGACGGGCCGAGTCAAGAAACGCCTGCGGGAGTGTCCCCCGCTGCGACTTTCGTTCCTTGAAATACTCCAGTGAGCGCTCTCGGATGGCACCCTGCACATCAACCAAGCTGGGTGAAGACTCCTCCAGCGGAGCCCCGAAATGCGCGGCAACCCGATACGGCATGATTCGCCAGCGACTGAGACCTGTTTTGCACCGCATGGCATTGCGGAATGTCCCCCACTCGCCGCTGCTGTAGCACGGGACCACTTTGGCCCCTTCGCTCGGCAGCAAACCATTCAGTGTCCCCTCTAATTCCGCCGCGAAACCGGGCTCGCCAGCGAGCACATCGACAGGGACATAGACAGCCTCGCCGTCCGCCAGCGCGGCTTGCATGCGATCAAGAGCCTGAACCCGGGAGGCGCTTTCCGACCAGTGTACCGGGATCGCGCCCGCCAAACGCAGCAGGGCTGTGACGGGATGCCGCTCGAGAAAGTGACGGGGACACAGAAAGCGAATGCGCCGCTGCAAAACCGCCTGCAACCCAAGGATTTCGATCCAAGACAGCGGATTCCCTACCAGCAGCATCCCGTTCCCCAAGGCGGGGACATGCTCCTCGCCGTGGGCGCGGATACGCAACATTGTCTTTGATATTGCAGTAGCGAAGGTATCCCTGAAGATCTCGGACTGCGACCGGAAGCCCAGCACCACAAGCAGCAGTGTCCCCGCTCCGATAAAAAGGAATCCTTGCGCAGGCGAGATGCGAATGGCATCAAAGACCAACATCAACAGCGAGGCCAGCAGTACGCCGCACCACGCGAGAAAGGCCTTGGCTGCGATAATTTCGCCGCGGCGGCGCGGCGGACTGCGATATTGGATGAAGGCCTCAAGCGGCACGATAAACAGCCCCGCACTGAACCCCAATATGGCCATCACAGCGGCCACCAGCAACGGCGTAGGCGGACCGATCGCCAAAAGAAAGCAACCCGCGATGACGCCCACGACGCCCAGCGGCACCCAGCCCAGTTCAATGCGATTCGCCGAAATGCGGCCCACAAACCAAGCCCCGAGCCCAATACCCAGTGCGGCCGGCAAGAAAAGATACGCGCTTTGCTGCTGGGTTAGATCGAACCGATCAATCCCATACGGAATGATGTTCATCTGCACAAAACCACCCAGAAACAGGAAATAGGCGGCCGACCACACGACCAGAAACAGCAGGCGATCATGGCGAATGCTGCTCAATGTTCGAACGATTTCGCGGACAAATACCGGCTTCACCTGGTGCTGACTGTTCATTTCCGGCGTCCGCTCGACGCGCAAGATCGCCCCCAGCCCCAAAAAGGCAATCGCCACACACGCCGCGCCGGCCAAGACATAGTTACCGTCCGTCAACTGATCCAACGTCGGTGCCGCCGCCGAGCCCAGAATAATCGCCAAATAGGTGAACAGGATCAGTAACCCATTGGCACGGGATAAGCGCTCTGTCCCCACTAACTCGGGCACAATACCGTATTTCGATGGGCCGAAGATCGCGCTTTGCACCGACATCAGAAAAACGACCACATACGCCAGCACCGGCTGCATCAACCAAAACGCGACCAGCGCCAGGGACATACACACGCACTCCGTAATTTTAACGCCAATGGAAATTTGCCGTTTGCTGTAGCGGTCGGCCAGCACGCCGGCGATCGGCGTAAAGATCAGGAAGGGCAGCACGAAAACCATACCAACCAGCGCGCTAATGCGACTGGCGGCCTCCACGCCGCTCAACGAAATCAGGAACAGAACGACCAGCAAGCGGTACACATTGTCATTCAGTGCACCGCCGAACTGAGCCGCATTCATCCACAGAAAGGACCGCGGCATCTTTTGGTCAGCGGATATCATTGTCTTCCTCTCGCTTATCCGTGACGCTGACTGCAGCTGAGCATGAATTCAACCCGGCTGCTTACCCCGACTGCACGCTGTTGATTACATAGCCGCCGGACTTTTCGTCGCGCTCAAATGTCAATAACTTGCGTTTGGCCGCCTCTTCCAGCATGGCGTTGAAGGACTTAAATCCATAGTAAGACTCACTGAAGCCCGGTCGACGACGTTTCAGCGTCTGTTTCACCATCGAACCCCATAGCTTCCCTTCAGCTCCCCGCTCGGATAGTAGTTCCTCTACCATATTCACGACCAAGCTGATCCCCTCCCCGGTCCGATCATCCGCATCGTTTACAGGCTCAGATTCTTTTTTTGCGCTGGTGGCAGACTTGCGGGCTGGCGCACGCCGCTTGGCGCGCGGAGCGGGTTCTTCATCCGAACGAACCAAGTCGTCATAGAAAATGAAATCGTCGCAGTTCGCGATCAGCAAATCGGACGAGGAATTCTTTACGCCCACCCCGATCACAACCTTGTTGTTCTCCCGCAATTTGCTTACCAAGGGCGAAAAATCAGAGTCACCGCTGATCACCACGAAGGTGCGCACATGCGATTTCGTGTAGCAAAGGTCCAATGCATCGACGACCATACGGATGTCAGCCGAGTTCTTGCCCGACTGGCGTACATGTGGAATGTCGATCAACTCAAAGGCCGCCTCATGCATGGCGGACTTGAAATCGCGATAACGCGACCAGTCACAATAGGCCTTCTTGACAATGATGGTGCCCTTGATCAGTAGTTTTTCGAGCACTTTTTGGATATCGAACTTTGCGAAATTGGCGTCTTTCACCCCCAACGCGATGTTTTCGAAATCGCAAAAGACAGCCATACTTTTCGTTTCATTAAAGTCGTTCATAAGATTTCCCTCCCCCTCATGTGTCTCACCACTGGACAGGTCGCCGATACTGTTCTGGCAACTATCGTTACACAGACCCTTGAAGTAGGCAACGGACAAGATGCGGGTTGTTGGGCACCAGCAATTCTCATTTTGGCCTCCCATTCCGAATCGCGGCTCGGCAGAGGCCAAAATGAGAATGGCTGATCGGGCACGCTCCTTACTTGACGTAGCCCCTGTTCGCAAAGTAGATTCGCGAGCATTCCGTGGCCAACGTAGCTCAGTTGGTAGAGCAGCTCACTCGTAATGAGCAGGTCATCGGTTCGAATCCGATCGTTGGCTCCAGGAATCCCGTCCCATCCGACCTCTGCCGCCCTTAACTCTCTGCTTCGGCTGGACCGTCTTTATGAATGCCTGCGGGGCGGCCGGTGACCTTCAGCGACAGGTCCGAGAGCAGGGTGTAGATCACCGGAATAACGAAGAGGGTCAGCAGGGTGCTGGTCACCATCCCGCCAACCGCCACCACACCGAGGGGACGTCTCCCTTCCGCCGCGTCGCCAAACCCAATGGCAATCGGGAGAATGCCGGCAATCGTCGCCAAGCTGGTCATCAGAATGGGACGCAGCCGGATCAGGCCAGCCTTCAACATGGCCGAGCGACTGTCTGCGCCTGCGGCCATTTGCCGATTCGCAAACTCGACCAGCAAGATGGAGTTCTTGGTGACCAACCCGATCAACAGGATCAGCCCGACCTGACTAAAGATGTTCAGGTTCATGGAACTGATGCGCGGAATAATCGCCGACAGTGCATGTGCAATCCATGGCGCGTCGGGAACAAAATTCGACCACCCGTAGAACATCTCACCGAAGTAGTTCACCCAACTCAATGAATACAACAGGCCGAACGCGCCCAGAAACGCCAAGGGCAACGCCAGCAACACGGTAAACGGATGGATAAAGCTTTCAAATTGTGCCGCTAACACCATGTATACGACCAGAATAGCCAGTAACATGAAGCGGTAGATGTCGCCGGAGGACTCAATCAGGTTGAGGGCATCGCCCTTCCATTCCGCCCCGTACCCATCCGGCAACATTTCGTCCAGAATAGCTTCAGCCTGTTGCATGGCTGTACCCAGCGGCATGTTGACCGGTGTTCCTTCAATCGTGACCGAACGCTGCCGCTGGAAACGCTCAATCCGATTGGGCCCCGCACCTTCCTCCAAGGAAACGATGTTGTTCAGTTGGACGAGCGAACCGTCGCGGCCCCGCACAAACACACGCTCCAGCGCGCTGGGCGTGAGCCGCTCTTGTCGCTCCAACTGGATAATCACGTCATACTGTTTGCCATCTTGCTTGTAGTCGGACACATCCTGACCGCCGAACAAGATCTGCATACTGCGGGCCACTTCCCGCAGCGAGACGCCCAACGCCGCGGCTCGGTCGCGGTCGATGATGACACGGATCTCCGGCTTATTGATTTCGAAGGTCGAGCGGGGATTTGCCAGGAAGCCTTCTGCCCGGAAACGATTCAGAACCGCCTGCGCTGTGTTTTCGAGCCCATCCAAATCCGGATGCGTAATCACCAATTCAAATGGCTGTCCAAAGGTTAGATCGACGGCTTTCGGAAGAACGGGAATCGCGAGCGCGCCTTCCACTTCGGTGATTAAGCGTGCGCCCAAGCCCGTCGGGCCACCCACCATATCCCGCACATGCGGACGGCCGCTGTCTGCTAATCCCACGAACATAAATCCCAGCGTGGGATCGCCCGGACCGGCAAAAGGCAATGCCACGGCTGTGAAATAACGCTCAATTCCCGGCGTCTCGGACACGATCGACTCCATGCGCTGCATCATGCGATCCGTGTAATCCGGCGTGCTGCCCTCCGGCGTAAACATGAGCGCCAGGAAACGACCTTTATCCTCATCCGGTAAGAATTCCTGCTCGAGGTTCTGGAAAAAATATCCGGCTAAAACAAGCGACAGTAACGCAATCCCCAAGATGCTCTTGCGATGTCCCAGCGCCCAACCCAATGCCCGCTCATAGCGACGATTGAGCCCGTTCAGCTTACGCTCGAAGTAATTAAATACGCGCCCGTGCTCGCTTTCCTTCACCGGACGCAGCACGCGCGCACAGAACATGGCGGAAAGGGTCAACGCCACCAAACTCGACATCAGCACAGCCCCTGCTAAGGCAATCGCAAACTCCAGCAGTAAGGTGCCCGTGATGCCCCCAATGAAGGCTAGCGGTACGAATACAGCAATCAACGACAACGTCGTCGCCACGATCGGAAAGGCGATTTCACTCATTGACTGAATGGCGGCATCAAGCGGTCTGGAGCCTCGCTCAATGTGTCGGTAGGTGTTCTCCAACACCACAATGGTATCATCGACCACAATGCCAATCGCCAACACCAGCGCCAGCAAGGTGAAGATGTTGATCGAGAATCCCATGATGTACAGGATGCCGAAGGAGGCACCAATCGAAAGGGGCACGGTAACCGCAGGCACCATCGTGGAACGCGGATTACGCAGGAAGATGAAAATGGTCAACACCACCAACGAGAAAGCGATGGCAAGCGTCTGCCAGACCTCAATCACGGCGCGCTCAACGAAGATGGACTCGTCATACGCCACCTCATATTCCACCCCCGGTGGCAGCGTGGGCGCGATTTCCTCCATGCGCTCACGCACGCCCCGTGCAACGGCGATGGTGTTCGCTTGAGATTGACGGATAATGCCCAGTCCAATACTCGGCTGGGAGTTGAATCGTGCCACGGCCCGCTCATCCGCAATGCCCGGCTCGGCATGACCAATATCCGACAGGCGCACCGTGTTTGCGCCATCCTGACGAATCACCAAATCATCGAAGGCCTCCGGGCGCGCGAATTGGCCACGCGTCTGAATCGTTAACTCGCGGTTGATGCTTTCCACGCGCCCACTCGGGAGCTCGACGTTCTGTGCGATCAGGGCTTGCTCGACATCCATGACGGTAATGCCGCGCGCCGCCATCTCTTCCGGATTCAAGCGTATCCTCACAGCCAACCGTTGTTGTCCGCCAATCAACACGGAACTGATGCCTGGTATCGTCTGGATACGGTCGCGAATTTGATCCTCGGCAATCTGACTGAGCGTTTGGGTGTCCATTTCTTCACTGAACACGGCGACCCACATGATCGGCCGAGCGTTGGCGTCCTGCTTACTGATGACCGGCTCGTCAATGTCGTCGGGTAACAGCCCGCGCACGCGGCCGACCAAGTCGCGCACATCCTGCGCCGCAACGTCTACATCCCGCCCCTGCACGAATTCTATCGATATATTGCTGACCTGTTCCCGGCTTTCGCTGGTCAGCAACTTAATACCATCGGCGCCGGCCAAGGCGTCCTCCAGCCGTTCGGTCACTTCCGTTTCGACTACCTCGGCCGAGGCACCGGGATACACCGTCAGCACATTTACGACCGGCGGATCAATGTCGGGTAATTCGCGGATCGGCAATTGCGACAAACCCAGCAGTCCAAAGACCAGCAAGCTGGTATTCAACATGACGCTGGCGACCGGACGCCGGATGAATTGTTCGAAAATGGTCATCGACTACTCTGCGTCTGATTCGGTCGGTTCGGTTGGATCAGTTGGTTCGGGGGGCTCGACACCAAAGGCTGCGGAGTCGGGCGATATGATGATCTGTGACCCGGGTCCCATCTTTTGAAATCCCTCTACGACAACGCGATCCCCAGCCTCTAAACCGGAGGTAATCTGCAATTCACCCGCTAATCGGCGTCCGATGGAGACATCGCGACGCTCGGCACGATCATCCTCATCCATAACGTACACGCGCGCCTGATCACGAAAGTATTGCACGGCCGCTTCAGGAATGACCAACGCCTCGGGCGCAACTTCCAAGACCAAATCCAGACTAATGAACATGCCTGGCTTCAGGTGCCCGTTCACGTTTTCAACCCGCGCCTTGATCTCGACCGTACGGTTTCGTTCGTCCACGCGCGGATCAATGTAGTAGACTTCGCCTTTAAAGGTTTCGTCCGGATACGCGGCCGCGCGGAGCCGCACGGTTTGTCCCTCAGCCACTTGACGCAAATAGCGTTCCGGCAAATTGAAGATGGCGTCCAGCGGATCCAACTGCACGAGACTGGTAATGACCTGACCTGCCTGCACAAACGCGCCTTGATTGACACGCCGCGCTGCAATCACGCCAGCAAAAGGTGCTGAAATCTTTGTATCGGCCAAATCGACATTCGCTGACGTCTTTGCAGCGATCGCGATCTTATATTCAGCGTGCAGTCGATCGAAGTCGGACTGGGAAATGGTTTCTGCCTCCAATAGATCACGGCCACGAGCTAGGTTTGCCGACGCCAAATCATATCGGGCCTCGGCTTCTTGAAGACGCGCGCGAATACGATCATCCCGGATCGAGACCAGCTCCGCGCCTTGCTCGACGGCTTGCCCTTGCGCGAAATGAATTCCGGTTATGGTCCCGCTTAATTCGCTGACCACGTCAATCTCTTGATCGGCGCGCAATGAGCCCACCAGCCGAACAGTTTCCTCCATGGGGCGCGGCTCAACCAGTGCCACGACCGCCTGAACCGGGAATTCACCCGGCGGCCCACCGCCGGCAGGAGGTTGACCACAACCGCTTATCAGCAAGGCTGCAACGGAGGATAGGACGAGAAATGTATATACCTTTTTCATGACCCTAGCTGGTGTCGGACGACGAACAATTACATGACAAACGCGGATCAGCGAGCTCGCTGAAACCGAGACGTATACAGGATCCGGCCGCCAAAAGTAAGTGAAATTTCGGACGCGATCCAGCTTTCACCTCAAGAGCGCACTTGCGCTAGACCGCTGAATTTACGATAATTACGAGGATATGAGTTACTGGACTGTCATTAATCGCTTTGTTTGGGCCGCGCTGGCGGTACTGGTCTTGGTGGGCATGGGCTTTATGTTCGTGCCGCTGATCCATCAGGACCGGGAACTACAGCGTCGCGAAAGTGCGCTCCAAGAGGAAATCCGGCTGGATCAGGAGCGCGTCCGCGAGCTGCAACTGAAACAGGAGCGCTTTCAATCCGATCCGGCCTTTATCGAGCGTATCGCTCATGAACTGGGCCTGGCAAAGCCTAATGAGACGGTCTTCCGGTTCATCGATGAAAATCGATCCGAATAAAGACTTTGGCAACCGGGAATGTCCCGGCTGCGCGATGGAAGTGCCCGCCAACCAGAATCGCTGCGCCCTCTGCGGCTACGAGTTCCCCCACGCCTCTCCCGCCAAACAGCGCCTGACGCGCTGGGGAGCAATCGTGATGATCATCTTGTTCATCCTCGTTTTCCTGCGCGTACGGTTCTAGATCAGCGCGATCACGCAATGTCGATCGCAGACGGGCGCATCTCTGATTTTGTGCATTTGCGCAAAAAACCGTAAGTCAGGCATTCCTGCCTGACTTGAGCAAGGGGCGTACGTGCGTGGTTTCAGCGCTGCCCCTTGGTCTCTCC
>SLAD01000311.1 GCA_007126995.1 Kiritimatiellia bacterium
ATCCCGTATTCCGCCCCCCGCATCCCGCATCCCGCCCCCCGATCCTTTCCCGCGTGACATTGACCTCGTTCAGACGTATCCTGCCGCTATTCGATGAGGAGAGCTTGGTATGATTTTGGTTGCGGATGATGACAAGGTAATTACGCAGCTCCTGCGGGTGATGCTGGAGGAGGCGGGGTACGAGGTGGAGGTCGCGTACGACGGCGAACACGCGTATCAGTGCCTGAAGGAAAAGCCCTGCGCGGGCGCCATCGTCGATATCCGGATGCCGGGTTTGAACGGCGCCGAGCTGCTGATGTTGATGACCGCCGAGCAAATCGATGTGCCCGTGATCGTCACCGCCGGATTCCCCGATTTCGACGAACAGGAAATGAAGCAGTTCCCGAATGTGAAACGCTTCTTCCTGAAGCCGCTTTACCCCGAGGAAGTGTTGGCTGCGGTTAAGAAAATGGCGCCGCTAAACTAAGGAACAGTAGGGTATGAAAAAGGCCCTGTTGTTTATCCCCGTTGCCATTGGGCTCGTCTACTTCGTCGCCCCCGATTGGAGTCGCCGTGTGCCGGAAACGGCTCATATGCAGGAGGTGACCACTGAGTCCTTTGATCAATACGTGAGGGACGTGGACGGCTGGGTGTTGGTCGACTTCTGGGCCCCGTGGTGCGGCCCCTGCCGGGCGATGATGCCGGATCTGGACGCGCTCGCCGCTGAATATGCCGGACGCGTGAAATTTGTGAAGATCAACATTGATGAAAACCCCGAATTGGCTGAGCAGTTTCGCGTGACTTCAATTCCGCAAATCTACCTCTTTCGGCAAGGCAGCGTGGTGACGGGATTTTCGGGTCGCGCGTCGCGTGATGACCTGCGCGCTTGGATTGATCAACGGGTGACGGTGCCGGGATGATTGCGTATCTGGAGGGAAAGATCGTTGAAAAGCAGCCGGCCCGTATCGTGATTGATGTCGGCGGGGTGGGGTACGAGGTGCTCATTCCGCTCAGCAGCTACGATCGGCTGGGGGCGCCGGGCAGCGCCTGTCGCGTGTTGACACACCATTATGTCCGTGAAGACGCCGAGATTCTCTACGGCTTTTGCACCGAGGCGGAGCGTCGCATGTTTCAGCTATTGCTGACGATCAGCGGTATCGGACCCAAGATCGCGCTGAGCGCGCTGAGCGGCTTATCCGTGCGGGAACTGAAGGCCGCCGTGGCCGATCAGGACGTGAAGCGGCTCCATTCCATTTCCGGGATCGGTCGCAAGACGGCGGAACGCATGATTATCGAATTGCGCGATAAAATCTCCGAAGGCGAAGCATTAGAGGCGTTAAGTGGCGCCGATGACGGCCATCCGGCCGATGTCCGCATGCGGGATAGCATCCTGGCGCTGATCCAGTTAGGCTACAAACAGATCGAAGCCCAGAAGATGATCCGCCAAGTGTTCGACGCCGGTGTCGGCGATGCACAGGTCGAAGAAATTGTGCGGCGCGCCTTGACGGGTTCATGATGGATTGCCCATGAGTGAAGGATTTATACGAGATACACTGAGCCAAGCGGATACGGAATTTGACGTTTCGCTGCGTCCTATCCGTTTCGAGGACTACATCGGCCAGGTCAAGGTGAAGGAACGCCTTGCGCTCTTTGTTGAGGCGGCTAAAGGTCGCAACGATGTGTTGGACCACGTGTTGCTGTCCGGCCCGCCGGGATTGGGCAAAACCACCTTGGCGCATATTCTGGCTCAGGCGATGGAGGTGAACTTGAAGGTCACTTCGGGGCCGGTGATCGATAAACCGGGCGATCTGGCCGGGCTGCTGACGAATATGGAGCGGGGTGACATCCTCTTCATTGACGAGATCCATCGCATGCAACGCGCGGTGGAAGAGTATTTGTACTCGGCCATGGAAGATTTCGTGATCGATATCATGATCGATCAAGGTCCCAATGCCCGTTCGGTGCGCTTAAATTTGCAGCCGTTTACCCTGATTGGGGCAACCACCCGAAGCGGATTGTTGACGGCACCGTTAAGGTCCCGGTTTGGCCTGACCAATCGCCTCGATTACTATGACGCGAACGATTTGCAGCAGATCATTCTGCGCTCCTCGCGCATCTTGAATGTGGATATCAGCGAAGACGGCGCCCACGAGATCGGACGCCGGGCACGCGGCACGCCGCGGATCGCCAACAATCTGCTGCGTTGGGTGCGCGATTATGCCCAGGTCCGCGCGGGGAACAAGATCGATGCCGAGGTGGCCGATCAAGCCCTGTCGATGTTGGATATCGATGCCGACGGCTTGGACGAAATGGATAAACGCATTTTGGACACGATTATCACGAAATTTTCGGGCGGGCCGGTTGGTTTGAATTCGCTGGCGGTGTCGGTCGGGGAGGAGGCCGGCACCATCGAGGAGGTCTATGAGCCGTATTTGATTCAGGAAGGCTACCTGAAACGCACGGCGCAGGGGCGGGTTGTGACCGAGCGATCCTACGAAAAGTTCGGTTTGAAACCGAACGCGGCCCAGCGCGAATTGCTGTAAATTGCTGCTCCCGGTGTCCCATGAATTGACACCACTTACATATCGTTAGATAGTGTCGCGCGGACGCTCTGGGACAAACTCTACATTCGGTATGCCGGGTAAGAACACAGGCCAAAACGAAACGCAGGAACTCCGTATGTTGGCGGAGGCGATCCCCTTTAAGGTCATTGAGTTACCGACCTTCAAGAAAAGCTCCTTTGAACCCGAATGCATTCGGCAGCCGCGCAACTATGATCCCCCGGAGGGCAGCCTGCAGCCGGTTAGCCGCTTTTTGATGGAGCGTGGCACAGTAGAACTCCTGGCCCCGGCACAAGTTGAGGCGCTATTCACGGAAATGCATTGGTGCGCGTATCAGATCACGCGCTTGGCGAGGAAACGCTATGCCAACACTGCCGCCCGCCGTGATGCCTTGGTTGAGGCGCGCCGCTTGATTTCGCGCATCGAGGCCGCCGAAGAAGAGCTTTTTATCGCGAACCGGCGGCTCGTGGTCAGTTGCGTGAAGCCTTTTTTCTGGATCGGGCAGGTCTGGATCGGTGATTTCCTGCAAGAAGGCTCGCGCGCCCTGTCAAATGCCATCCGCAAATTCGATTTCACGCGCGGCACGCCGTTCTACGCCTATGCACAGCGGGCCATTCAAAATCGTCTGCGCAATTTCTTCCGCGATCACGTTCGGTCGGGCAGTCTGGGATTGCGTCCCACGGCCGAGATGAAGTCGCTGATCGAAGTCCTGGCCCGCGTTCGCGAGGAAGGCCACGAGGAGCCGGATAACGAGACCCTGGCCAAGCTGTCCGGCGTCTCGGAGGAGCGGGTCAGCAAAATCCGGCCGTTTGTGCGCCAATGGGAAAATACGCCGACCCCGCCCGTTTCGCTTGATGCGTTGCTGGGCGATACGGAGTCCACCATGTACGATTTTCTAGAGGGGCAGGACGGAGAAGCCGCGTCGAGCGCAGCGGAAAAAGGCGAGATTTGGCAGGCCATTGATCGCCTGAACGAGCGAGCCAAGTACATCATGCAACTACGCTTTATTGAGGGACATACCTTGGAGGAAACCGGCAAAATGCTGAGTTTGACCCGCGCTCGGATTAAGCAGATCGAGGATGAGTCGCTGAAGAAGATTCGCGTCATGTTGAAACGGAGACCGCCCAGATGAGTGCGCCGCTGAAAGTCTGTGTGCTGGGCAGTGGCAGTTCCGGTAATGCCACGGTGGTGTCGTGCGGAGAAGACGCGGTGCTGATCGATGCCGGGCTCTCGGCGCGCCGGATGACCGAGCGCTTGATCGCAGCCGGTATCCCGATTAGCCATGTGCGGGCCATCTGTGTGAGTCACGAGCATTCGGATCACATTAGCGGCATCCGCGTGCTGCACCGCAAACATGGCATTCCCCTCTATGCCAATGGCGGCACCGTGGATGCCCTGTGCCGCAACCCGGACCTAGCCCCGTTGCCGTGGAATCGATTCACCACCGGCCATGCTTTTCCTGTGGGTGCTTTACAGGTTGAGTCCTTTTCGGTTCCGCATGACGCCTATGATCCGGTGGGCTTCATTGTGCATAGCGGCCAAACCCGCGTGGGGGTGGTGACAGATATGGGGATGGTCACCTCGCTGATCCGCGAGCGCCTGCGCACATGCCATGCCGTGGTGGTGGAATCCAATCACGACGAGCAACTGCTCCAAGAGGCCCCGCGCCCTTGGTCCCTGAAACAGCGTATCCGGGGACGACAAGGACACCTGTCGAATCATGCCGCAGCGACACTGCTGGAGGAAATCGCCAGCCCGATTATGCGCCATGTCTTTCTGGCGCACTTGAGCGAGGATTGTAACCGCCACGAGTTGGCCCGGGAAACGGCCCTGGCGGCTTTGGTACGCGCCGGGTATGCCGACGTTCCGGTTAGCGTGGCGCGGCCGGATTGTATCAGCCCCGTCTGGGTCGCAGAAGCCACCGTTGCCGACAGCGTGGCAACACAGTTTTGACTTTGCGCGCACAGTCCGCTAACTTCAACCCCTCGTGGAAAGCGCTTTGATCGCAGAGCTTTCCGTAAACCGTTTTGAACTGTAAGAGTGCGCTATGGCCGAAGTCATCTTGGAAGTCGTATGCAAACCCGATCCTTCGATGGGGGCGATGATCTGTTGATCGTGACCTCCCGTTCTCGCCTGTTCAAATGCATATGTCTGTGATGCCCATAGCTTTCGTTTCCGAGACCCTGATGTTCATCGTCGTGGTGGCGTTAGCCTTTGGCGCGCTGACGCTGATCAGCAGCTTTATCCGATTCCAAATGATGACTCAGCGCGTGAAGGGGGAGTTGCCGGAAGACGCGAGTCCGTTGGAACTGTTCCAACTGCAGGTGGTGCGCGAACTGGGCGCGCTGCATCAAGCCCCCGATCCTTTCAGTGTCTTGTGGATCGCGCCCGTATGCCCGGCGAATATTGAGCAAATGACGGACGAAGAGGAGCGCCAGGCGCTGCTGCGTCAATGGGCCGATGAGTTGCGCAGCAATTTGCGGAACGCGGATCTGGTGATGGAGCAAGACGATTTTACGTGCGCGCTATTGGCCAAATTCCCCCGGGCGCAGGCCCGAAAGATTGTGCAACGCGTCACGGATCGTCTCAGTCGATCCAGCATTAAGCTGCCCAACGGGCAAACCCAACGGTGGGGCCTGCACGCGGGCATGGTTCACTACCCCGATCATGGCGAGAAGGCCGCAGAGCTGATTGAGCAGGCGCAACAGGCGCTGGCCGTAGCGCGCCAATCCGCCGGCAGTGCCCTGCACGTGCCGGGCGGTGACCCGGCAGAGGCGGAGCAGGACGAAGCCAAAGCACCCAGCGAGCCGCCCAAGAATGTCCGTCCCTTGCTGGACGAACTGACCGGTGTGCTTCGTGCCGAACGTCTCGGCACCGCCCTGCAACGCATGCTCTCGCGTCAGCGGAAAGAAGGCGAGGGGCTGTCGGTGATCTACTTTGCGATCGACAATTTTCCTCAGTATCAGGATCACTATAAGCGTGAGGCGGGGGATCATGTCCTCAAAGGCTTTGCGGATATGCTGTCCGTGCATACGCGGGAAACCGATATTCTGGCCCGGGCCGCCGAAGCAGAATTTGTTGCGGTATTGGGGTGTCCGCCGCGCGAAGCCTTTGTGGCCGCCCAGCGTCTCGTGGCCGAGATTAAGCGGACCTCCATTCGGTTGGGCTCATTGAGTTTAAAGGTCAGTGTTTGTGCGGGTGTGGCCGGCTATCCGGACCATTCCACACAGCCGCGCGACTTGCTGACCTTCGCGCAAACCGCTACGGCGCAGGCGCAAGCCAAGGGGCGCAGCTCGGCCGTCCTCTATCAGGCCGCTCCGAAGGCTCGGCCACCGGCCGCCAGCCCGCGTCCGCTCGATGGCTTTTGATTATGAGTGCTACCAACCAAAGTCTCGTCCGATTAGGCGTAAACATCGATCATGTCGCGACCGTGCGCCAAGCCCGCGGTACGTCCTACCCATCCCCCTTGGAAGCTGCCATCCTCTGCGAGGAGGCGGGTGCCGATGGCATCACGGTGCATTTGCGCGAGGATCGGCGCCACATCCAAGATGACGACGTATACGCCTTACGCGAGAGACTCCGCATCCCGCTGAATCTCGAAATGGCCTGTGCGCCGGAGATCCTCGCTATCGCATTGGATATCAAACCGGACGAAGTGTGTCTGGTTCCGGAACGCCGTGAGGAACTAACGACTGAGGGCGGACTCGACGTGAAAGGGCGTCGCGAAGCCGTTTTCGAAACCGTGCACGCGTTGAAGTCGGCTGGCATCATCGTCAGCCTATTTATCGAAGCGGACCCGGACCAGATCAAACTTTCGGCAGAGAGCGGCGCGCCTTACATCGAGTTACACACCGGACACTTTTGCGATCTGCGCGGTGCGGCGGCGCAGGAGGAATTGGCCCGGCTGACGCGTGGCGCGGAACTGGCGCATGAGCTGGGCCTCAAAGTCAATGCCGGTCACGGCATCAACCTCGACAACATCGGTTCGATCCTGTCGATTCCTCATTTGGATACACTCAACATCGGGCACAGCATCGTGGCGCGGGCGGTGATGGTCGGCCTGTCCGCCGCCGTCGCAGAAATGCGCGTGGCGATTCAGGCGGGACCACGCACCGGCTAATGAGTGGTGATTGATCATGCAGACTTCGGAACAAGTCGCGGCAGGGATACTTGGGATCGGAATCGATCTGGTTGAAATCGTGCGCATGGAGGAAAGTCTGTCGAAGTGGCACGCAGCATTTAAAGACCGGCTCTTCACGGCTGACGAGCAAGCCTACTGTGACGACAAGGCGTTACCCGCGCGCCATTACGCGGCGCGATTTGCAGTGAAAGAGGCGGTCAGCAAGGCGTTCGGCACCGGTATCGGCGCGACCATGGGCTGGCGTGACATCGAGGTGCAACGTGATCCAGACACGGGGCGACCATCCGTTCGCCTGACTGCCCGCGTGCAAGAGTGGGCAGACGCGCAGGGGGCGGGTGACATGCTGATTAGTTTGTCGCACACGCGCGATTACGCATTGGCACAAGCATTGATTCTGCGGAGGGCTGCAACATGAAATGTGTTTCAAGTGAAGAAATGCGCGCACTGGATGAGCGCACCATTCGTGAAGCCGCCATCAGCGGCCAAACGCTGATGATCCGGGCCGGTAAAGCCGTTGCGTTGCAGGTGGCCGAGCTATGTGACGAGCGGGAGCTGATCCAACCGCTGATTCACTTCGTTGCCGGACGCGGCAACAATGGCGGCGACGCGTTTGCCGCCGCCGCAGAACTCTGTGCCTGCGACTTCGATGTGGAGGTGCTGTTGGCCGGCGAAATGGCCGACGTGAAGGGCGATGCCCGGTCGGAAATGGAACGCTGCCTGGAGGCCGAGATCCCCGTCTACGAATTCTCAACCCCGGCGGATTGGGAATTCCTGCGATCCGTTGAACAAACTGCTGATATTGTGGTAGACGGCCTGCTGGGAACCGGAACGAAAGGCGGTCCGCCGCGTGAGCCGGTCCGTAGCGCCATCGAGTTTCTGCTGCAAGCGCGTGATCAATCCTTGGTCTTGGCCATCGATATCCCGTCCGGGTTGGATCCGGATACGGGCGAAGTGGCGGGGCCCGCCGTGAAAGCCGATGTCACGGTGACGATTGGCTTGCCGAAGAAAGGTTTGCTCGCGAGCGGCGCGATCGAATACGTCGGCCACCTGGACGTCGCCGATATCGGGTTCCCGCGCGAGTTTGTACAAGACCTTGCAGGTGACGAGGAAAAAGAACTGATCGAGGCCGAGGACGTGAGGCAATGGTTGCCGCGTCGCCTGCGGGCGGCTCATAAAGGTAATTTCGGGCATGTCCTCGTGATCGGCGGCTCGCGCGATTATTCCGGCGCGGTCAGTTTGGCGGCGTTGACCGCGTTGCGTGGCGGTAGCGGGCTGGTGACAGCCGTGGTCCCGTCCTCCATTGCCGACCGTGTGGCGTCCTTCGCGCCGGAAATCATGGTGCGCAGCGCGGCCGAAACGGATATCGGTTCGTTGCAAGCGGATCTCTGGGAAACCTGGCGTGATGCGCAAGACGCGTACGACGCCATTCTCATTGGCCCCGGTATGACGCGGCACCCGGAATCGGCCCGATTGGTCGAAGCGGTTGTGAAGGATGCGCGCTGCCCGCTGGTGATTGATGCGGACGGTCTGATGGGGGTGAGTGATCCAGCCGCTCTGTTTGGGCAGGCAAACGTGCCGATTGTGGTGACGCCGCATCCGGGCGAATTCGCGCATCTAGCCGGACAGACGGTAGATCAGGTGCAAGCGAATCGCGTAGCGGCCGCGCGTGCGGCGGCAGACGAGTGGGAGACGATCGTTGTACTTAAAGGGGGCCACACCGTGGTGGCCGCGCCCCGCAAGCCCGCCCGGGTCAATCCGACCGGCAATCCCGGCATGGCCACCGGTGGCAGCGGCGACGTATTGGCGGGCCTTTGTGCCAGCTTCGTGGGGCAGGGCGTGGATGCGTTTGACGCCGCGAGCGCTGCGGCATGGTGTCACGGTACCGCAGGTGATGTGCTTGCCCGTCGCTACACGGAAGCCAGCCTGATCGCCTCCGACCTGATCAAAGCCTTGTCTGCGGCCTTCAACCAAGTCAGTCTGCGCTGATTTGCTGGGCGGCGGCCAGCGCCCGCCACGCCCGCGATTTCACTTTCCACACCATCGTCAGGGTGAGCGTCAGGGGCAGTATGAACATCGCTAGAATCCAGTGGGCAAAGGGTAGAAACCGGACCGCGTCAATGTATTGACCGAGCGGCAGACCGTAACGCGTGGCGTTCCAGACGCCATGGATGAAATAGGCCATCAAGGGCGCAAACATGAACAGCGCCACGCTCCAACGACACAGACGCGCCTCAGCCAGGAACACGCCATCGTGTAGGAAGTACGCAATCTCCTCCACCAGTTGATTCAAGGTCCAGAGCAGAAAACTGATCGTAAACAGCATCGCAAAGATATTCACCGCAAAATGATCGGACGCCGGGCGCCATTGCCACCAGTAGAGGAACGGCGCGAAATAGAGCAGCAACAAGGCCAGCACAAAGCTCACGCGTATGAGTCGACGCCAGCGAGCGGTGGGCGGCGAAGCCCTCAGCAAAATCACGAGGCCCCAGCAGTAGAGTCCCACGGCAATGACATAGGACGGGAGTCGCAGCAGATCAAAAATGCGAAACTCCAACGCCCCCGAAAAGAGCAGCAGTCCGATCGGAATGCTCCACCAAAGGCGCGTAAATCCACTGCCGAGTGCGATCCAGTCCTGGGGCTGCAACTCGTTGTCGTCTGGTCCAACCGTTTCAGTCATTCCGTCGAGTATGCGATTTACGGCAAATCAAGGCAAGCGCGACACCGGAACCGGGAAT